>SKLK01000268.1 GCA_007123265.1 Kiritimatiellia bacterium | reverse complement strand
CTGGTCTCGGTCGACTGGCCGGCCCTATGCTACGACAAAGTGCGTTATGCCGGTGACGCGGTTGCCGTCGTTGCGGCGGAAAGCGAAGATATCGCCGCCGCCGCACTGGACTTGATTCAGGTCGAGTACGAGGAATTGCCGGTGGTCAAGACCGCCATCGAAGCCGCGCAGCCCGATGCGCCCATCATCCACGAGGAACGGGCAGACGGAAACCTACTGAAGCACATCAAAGTGCGCAAGGGAAGCATCGCGCAAGGGTTTGAAGAAGCGGATGTCATCGTCGAAAAGACCTACCGCACGCCGATGACTGAACAGATGTTTTTGGAGCCGGAATGTTCCATTGGCGTGCCCAAGGGCTATGACCCCAGTCGCTTCGGCGGCACGGTCAACCCGAAAGCGGAACGGGGTATCGAATATCGGCACGACAAGACCACGATCTACTGCGGCACCCAGATCCCGTATCTCGACCGCGACCAAACGGCAGCGGCATTGAATGTGCCGAACGAGGATATTCGTATCGTGGCCGCATTGATGGGGGGTGGTTTTGGTGGCAAAGAGGATATTGCCGCCCAGATCCATGTCGCCTTGCTGGCGGAAAAGACCGGGCGCCCGGTGAAGATGCTGTACACCCGCGCGGAAAGCCTCGTGTTCCATCCCAAACGCCATGCCACGGTAATCCGCATCAAGACGGGGGCCCGCAAAGATGGACGGCTCACGGCAGTGGAAGCAGAGCTGTACGGGGATGGCGGCGCCTACGCAAGCTTGAGCGAGAAAGTCATGACGCGCGCCACGACGCATGCGTCGGGCCCCTACGATGTGCCCAACGTGATTGTCGACTGTTATGCCATGTACACCAACAACACGCCTTGCGGCGCGTTTCGCGGGTTCGGCGTTACTCAAAGCTGTTTCGCAGTGGAAAGCAACATGGACCTGGTTGCCGAGGAATTGGGGATGGACCCGATCGAATTCCGGCGCATCAATGCCCTCGATGTCGGCGGCACCACCTGCACGGGACAAGTGATGCGGGAAAGCGTGGGGCTGAAGGAATGCATTGACTGGCTGGAAAAGGACATGCGCGCCCATCACGAGGAAATTGGCCAACCCTTCCAATGGTCCTGGGCAGAAGGAACCAAGCGCTACGCATGGGGCATAGGTATCGGCTACAAAAACACCGGCTTGGGCGGTGGCGCCCCCGACAAATCCAGTGCCATCGTTGAGGCGTGGGTCGAAGACGGCCAGGCCATCGCCGAAGTGCGCACCTCGTCCGCCGAGATGGGGCAAGGCTTGCCGGCGGTCCTGGCGGCCTGTGCCTCCGAGGAACTTGGCCTGCCCTACGAGCAAGTCCGCGTGTTGCTCGGCGATACGGATCATTGCCCGGACGGCGGCCCGACCACCGCCAGCCGCCAGACCTATGTGAGTGGAAATGCGGCCCGGCATGCCGCCAAACAATTACGCTTGGTGCTCGCCGAAGTGGTGGCCAATCGACTCGGCTATTCGCCGGGCGAACTGGAGTTCAGCGATGGCCACATCACCTGCAACGGCTCCAAGGCCTCGATCGCAGAAGCGATTCAATGGGCCCGGGAAGCAGGCCGTGAGACCAAGTTTGAACATGAATACTGGGCACCCAAAACCCAGCCGCTCGGCACGGGTGGCGACATGCACGTGGCCTTCGGCTTCGGCGGCCAGGCGGCGCTGGTTGAGGTGGACGAGGAAACGGCGGAGATCAAAGTGAAGAAGATCGTTGGCGCACACGACGTCGGTCGGGCGATCAACCCGCTCACCCTCGAAGGCCAGATCGAAGGGGGCATCATCATGTGCCTCGGCAATACGCTGACGGAGCACTTTATTACCCAGGACGGCAAGCCGTGGACGGATGTGATGGCGCGTTACAAGATGCCCAGCATCAAGCATACGCCGAAAATCATCTCGCGAATCGTGGAACACGAAACACTGGAGGGCCCGTTTGGCGCCAAGGGTATCGGCGAGCTTTCCAGCATCCCGACGACGCCGGCGATTACCAACGCCATCTACAACGCGGTTGGGGTACGGGTCTACAGCATCCCGGTGGATCAGGATTCGCTCTTGCTGGCCTTGAAAGCAGGCGAAAAAGAATGCCGCATGGGCTGGGGCGACCGCGAGACCATTCCCGACGTTCCCGATCAAGCCACGCGCGAAGCGCTCGTCGGTATTTAGCCGATGGCGTCGCGCAAGACGCCACGGTAATGGTTCATCAAGCGCAGCATTTCTTCCCGGATCAAAAATAACCGGGGCCGAAAGGCCTGCAGTTCGCGGCCCCATGCCGGTGCGCGGCCCGTTAACTCGTCCATGCGATGCACGGCATCGTTAAACGGCGACAAGGCGCGCTTGAGTTGGGCCACAATCATGCCGGCCATGAATACGACATCGCGATCGTACGCAATGCCGTTCAATGCCCCCGCCAACTTGACCGCCAGTAATTGAATCTGAAAAATGATGTCGTGAAAGGCGTGAACGGACGGATCGTTCGTGACGTCATCCGCGATCCCCAAGGCATCGGCCCGCTTCCGCATATCAAAGACCAAGTCAAAGACGCGCTGCGTCAATGGGTGCCGGATATCTCCGTCCGGCGCGCGAATCCAATCAATGCCCTCCCGCGCTGGATCCGGTTCCCAGTCCCATACGGCATCCGCCTCATCGTCCCACTGGACCGCCGCCGCGTCCGCAGCAGCGTGATCGGCCTCATCATCGACCGGTTCATCCGCCGGATCTTCCCAGCCCATCTCCACTGCGATTAATCGGTCGGCATCGGGATGCCCCTCGTACTTCGTCAGCAGCTCAGCATAGCGCTGCCCCATTTCATCCGATTCCTTCAGCGACCGCTCCCACTCAAACTCGTCCATTGGCAAGAAGTCGTCCGATGCATCGTCGTTCGGGGCCAGGCAATGCTCCTTCAACAAGCGTTCCTGCTCCTGCACCTGCTCGGGTGATAGGGTCCACAATGGTTCGTCGGAAACCTGTACCTTGACCGACGGCCCTTGGATACAAAGTTGCTCCTCCGCCTCGTTGATCCACTCGAGGCAGAATACGGGATCGCAGGTCAAACGGATCAGCACCCCCCGCTGCACAGGCGCCCATGACGATGCATCCCGGGAGCGAACCGTTTCCTCATCAGCTGGCCGCGTAAACGTAAGCATCCGGCCGGCCAAGTCCGACGCCGGGTAGCCGGTCAAATGCAGCCGGATCGGCTGCGCCCGATCCCGTGCCCACAACTCCCCTTCCACCTGCCCCGGCAGCGAGATATCCAACCAGCCTTGTACGATTTTCGGGTTCTCTCGATTACTCATTTACCGCCCCTGATGTTTGCTGAACCGTTTCTACACCCGCACGAATCAGGCAAAAATTGTACGAATTTCTTTGAACTTAGAAAAGGATAACCGCTCCACAGCCCCGGGTCAAAGCCCCGCGACGGCAAGCAGCAGACATATATAAATCGTTAAATCCCTATGCGTTTTCTATTGCTTGGCATCGCGTTTTCGTTCAGTCTTCCATTTGTGACGGAGGTATCTACCGCTAAAGGCGGCACACAATGAGTAAGAAAACGATTTGGCGGACAGCGGGGTGGCCATGGGAAATGGAGCTTTTGGCTCTTATCTTTGTGCTTATCGCTCTGCTTACACCACTCTATTACGATATTCAAGAGACACGCGATCTGAGCGATCTCCCCATTGCCGAACAACGGCGGATCGAGCGGCAACAGGAGGCCAACACGTTTCAGGACCAAACGAACTTCTTCTGGGGTGTCGCCATTCTCGGTCTGTATGTCGTACATCTCCTGTTTGCCTATTCAGCGTTGGACGCGATTTCGACCCCGTTCATCCACTTATTCTCCCCGCTTATATTCGCAATTATAACGTATATCCGCCTACTCGGCATGGAGGTCGGTCAAGCCCAGAACCATTGGGTCACAGGTTCACCCGGAGAAATTGTGATCGTCTTAGCGACGGTCTTGCTGCTCACCGTGCTGGTGGCGCGCTTGCGGATGGCCCGGCATCTGCGGCGGTTTAAAGGTATCAAGTGGGATATCACCACGCCCAGCGTCTTCGACAGCACGTTCTTCACCGACTTGATCGTCACGTTTCGCCCCCTTGTGTATCCGCCCCGCGCCTACCGCGCTTGCGCCGACGGCATCCTGATCGAAGGCTGGCTTTACATTTATCCCGTGCCCTTTTCGGGGCTCAAAGGGATTGAAAGCGTTCGGCGTGTCAACTACGCCGGCAACAGTGACTTCTATGCGACATCCAGCAAATCCTTGGTACGCCTGCAACTCAGCGATACACTAAAAGCGACGTACATCTCGCCCAAGGACCGAGATACATTCATCCAGTTCTGCAACCGCCAACTCAGCCGAGGCATTGTCTCCCTATCGGCGGACCGGGAGGACGATGACGTCGAAACAGTCCCGCTCAAGCGGGACAAATAAGCGCTACATGGATGACTGCCGCCATGATGGATCCGGCAGATACCCTGTACCAGCCTGCTAAAGACATCGTCGTACAACTGCGCGAACAGGGATTCGTGGCGTTGTGGGCCGGTGGATGCGTACGCGATCACCTGCTTGGCCGCCCACCGAAGGATATCGATATCGCCACCTCGGCCCGACCCGAGACGATTGAAGCGCTCTTTCCACACACACACGCCGTCGGCAAGGCCTTCGGCGTTATCGCCGTCCACCATCACGGGCATACCTTCGAAGTGGCCACCTTTCGCCAGGATGTCGCCTATACCGATGGGCGTCGCCCGGATGCCGTCCACTTTACCGACCCCCGCGAAGACGCGCGCCGCCGTGATTTCACGATCAATGCCTTGTTCTACGATCCGGTCACTGACACCGTGATCGATTATGTGGGCGGACGCGACGACCTTGCCGCCAAACGCATTCGTGCCGTCGGTCAACCGGAACAACGCTTCGCCGAAGATCATTTGCGCATGCTGCGCGCCATCCGCTTTGCCGGCATGCTGGATTTCACCATCGACCCCGCCACCTGGCAGGCCATTCAAGCACAAGCCCCCAATGTCGGCCGCATCAGTCAGGAACGGATCCGGGACGAACTGGAACGGATGTGGACGGAATCCCAGCATCCCGGCCAAATGCTCGGCTGGTTGCGGGATAGCGGGCTGCTCGCGGAAGTACTGCCGGAAGTGGCCGCCATGCACGGCGTGGAACAACCACCGGAGTTTCATCCCGAAGGGGATGTCTTCGCCCATACGCAGTTGATGTTCGATCTGCTGGAACCGCCGCCGCGCCATCGCGACCTCTGCTGGGCAGTGCTCCTGCACGATGTCGGCAAACCCCCCACCCAATCGCTGGGACCGGGCGCCAATGGCGAAGAACGCATCCGGTTCGACGGCCATGACCGGGTTGGTGCGGAAATGGCCCAGCGCATCCTCGAACGCTTACGCCTGCCCAATGCCGCCATTGACCGGATCACCCACATCGTTCGCAATCACATGCGCTTCATGCATGTGCAGGAAATGCGCAAAGCAAAACTGCGCGCCCTAATCGGCGCCCCGACCTTTCCGCTCGAATTGGAGTTGCACCGCGTCGATTGCCTCTCCAGCCACCGAAAACTCGATAATTACCATTTCATCCAACAGGTGGCCGCCGATCTAGCTGCTGAACCGGTCTTGCCGACCGCATGGATACGCGGCGAGGACTTGATCGCCATCGGGCTGAAGCCCGGCCCACAGATCGGACATTGGCTGAAGGAGGCCTATGCCCGGCAATTGGACGGTGACGTATCGGATCGCTCGCAACTACTGGCCTGGTTGGAAGATCAAATCCGAAACCCACCGGAATAGAGCTCAGGCCAACCCCTGCATAGTAAACGCGCGCCCGAACCGGCGCTTGATCGGATCCTGCATCAATAGCCACAACCACAGGCGCGGCCACCAACTCACGCCGAACGGACGGCCACACGCCATATTGAACTCGGCCCGACGCATAGCTTGACGAGCACGTCGTTGGCCCCGCTGTTGATACCGCCGCAAAGCGGCCGCGCTTCCGTCGGCCAATGCCTCGGTCAACGCCGCTGCGTCCAGCCACCCCAGATTCATCCCCTGCCCCCCAATCGGACTGACCACATGCGCCGCGTCGCCGGCCAGGATCACTCGATCATAAACCCATCGTTTCGCACCGCGTCGATGCGGTTGAAAACCACTGACCATGGAACACGTCGCCGGATCCGGTCGTACGCCAATCCGCTCGTGGATCCACGTGGTTACCTGCTCCGCCGTTACCGGGTCGACCCGCTGCGGCACACGCAAAACCCACCGCCGCTGATTCGCCCCGTGAGGAAACGACTCGACCAGACCTTGCGCGCAGATATGGACACGCGCTTCATGACGAGCGGCACCCTGATCGACGAAGTCGCCCATCACATACTGGTGAGGATAAGGTCGCGCCGACTCCTGATCGCCCAGCGTGGCGCGCAGGGTGCCACCGTGCCCCTCGCAGATCACCACAAAGTCGGCCGCATGCTCCGCACCATCCGCTGTCGTTAAGATGGCGGCATCGACCGTGGAGCGGACACCCGTCACTGCGCATCCGCGACGGAGTGCGTTCGGCGCACGGGCGAGCAAAGCATCCGTCAGTATCTGTTCCGTCACCGACTGGGCCAGTGTCAGGATGAACGGATGCGACAGACCCAAGTTCGCAAAATCGATGCGCCCCATTGGACGTGCGCCAAGGAAGGCCGCACCGGTATCGATCCGGTTTCCGGCTTGGAGAAAGGCCGACAGTATCCCTAACCGCTCGAAGAGGGCCAACGACGGCGGATGAATCCCAATTGAGCGTGAATGCGTGACCGGCTCCACACGTCGTTCAAATACGCGAACGGACCAGCCACGATCCGCGCACAAACAACCAAGCAACAGCCCCGTCGGCCCGCCACCGACAATATGGATGCGACGCGCCATTCCGCTCACGGGCCCACCGCCAGCAGATGAAAGGGGAAAGTTCGATGTACCAGCCAACCGGCCGGCACCAGTTGCTGCAATTCCTTTTGCGTGAATGCGCGCTGAATGGAACGCAACCCGTCTGACCGAATATACGAACGCGGGAAGCGCCCCGCCGTACCAAGGCCAAAAAGGATCCAGGCCCAATCGCTGCGGGCAAGGTCATTAAAACAGACGCGACGCCGCGCCAAACAACCGGCGTCCCGCATCATCGCCGCCACCTCCGCATCGGGCAAATGATGCAGCACATGATTAGAGATCACCACATCATAGCGCGCGGCGGCCGCTAGCAGCGACGCCGGTGTGGCGCAGGAAAATTCAATCGTGTCCGGCCAGCGGCGCGACGCGACATACGCGAGGGCGCGCGGATCGGGATCAATCGCGTGAATGCGCAATTGCACACCGCACCGAGCCGCCAGGTTATGCAGCAGCAACGGGATGTCGCCACCGCCAAAGCCGATATCCAACAAAGTATAGGTGCGATGCGGCTCGCTGAGCACGGGCCGAATGTGGCGATGAAAAATGCGTTCCCAGCCGGACACCCGCTGGTTCACTTGTGCAAAGTCCCGATACGTATTGGCCAACCAGTCCGGCGGACAATCCGGCGCGTCCATCGCCTCTTGCAAGTCCGGTTTACGTCGACGCAACCAAATCGGCATGATGCTGCTCCCGAACGTCGGCCGGCGCACGTGCCGGCATCCATTCCAACACACCGGTTTCCACGGTCAACCCCGGACCAAAGGCCATCGCAATCACCGATCCCGGGTCTTCGACCTGCTGCATGATCCGCTGCAACACAAACCAGATCGTCGCGCTGCTCATGTTACCGAACTCACGCAACGTGTCGCGTGATGCAGCTAAAGCGGCATCGGGGACCACGCCTGCCGACTGCACCGCATCCAGAATCGCTCGTCCCCCCGGGTGCACCGCCCAAATGTCCCAATCCGGATAGACACCGTCCGAGATCGCGTACGGGGCCAGAACCTCGCGCAGATAGCGCTCGATCAGAACCGGCACACGGCTGGATAACGTCATATCGAAGCCGGTGTCTCCAATCGTCCAGCGCATATCTTCCTCCCCTATCGGCGTTCGTGCTGTGCTCAGCGCTTGCACACGAAACGCGGGACGATTCGCAGGTGGCGGGGCCGCGCGAACAATCGCCGCCCCCGCTCCGTCCGCGAACAAAGAAGCAGACAACAAGGCATCGGTGTCCTCCGTGAATTGAAGATGCAACGTGCACAATTCCAGACAAACAATGAGGACCGTCGCCTGCGCGTCGGCGGCCGCAATCATCTGGGCCAGGCGCAAGGCCGGGAAAGCGGCATAACAGCCCATGAAGCCGAGGTGAAAGGCCTGTGTGCGCGGGGATAGATTCAACGCCTTGACTAGGTGGGTTTCGGGGCCCGGCGCAAAAAACCCAGTACACGACGCCGTCACCACGTGGGTGATATCGGCCGGTTTGACCGACGCTTGCTGCATCGCGCGCGTCGCCGCCATTGTCCACAACGGTGCCGACACCTCCGCGTAGATCGCATTGCGGACCTGCGTGGAAGGATTCAAAAGCCGGGCTTCGTCCGCATCAAAGAAGGGCCCGCTTGGAGCGCCCGGTGCCAACTCCTCGATCACGCTGTGCCGCTTATGAATACCCGAATGCCGATAAATCCGTTGCAACGTAATCGCAGCGCGCCGCGTCGTGGCGACATGCTCACGCATGAACGCCAGCGCGTAATCCTGTGTATAGGCCTGTGTCGGAACCGCTGTTCCAATTCCGTGAATATAGACTGCCATGCGCCCACTATACGTCATCCCGGCAGCGATACAATGGCCCTTGGTGTGCACCAATGGCACCAGAGCAGACTTGTAGACCAGCCCGCGCGATTGCATCCCAATCTCCTCGCTCCTACCACCCCGGGAACGCCGAGCCCCAGCTCGGCAAATGTGTTAGGGACAAAATGTGTTAGGGACAGAGAAGTTGTGTTCTATTCTTTGTCGTGAGCATTGTCGGGCACTTTGTCGACAAAGCTCACGATTAAGCTCGCGACAAAGTGCGTTGGGGACAGAGCAATGGTGACCTTCAGCGGCTGGCTCGGTGTGATTTTCAATCCGGTTGCCGTCTCCCGGGAACGCTGGGGCCGGCCGGAACGATCACTCGTCCCGGTTTGCTTTTCTCGCCAAGCCGCCAAGTCCGCAAAGGATTCCACCATTCGCATTCCGCTTGGCGATCCCCGCGGCTTT
>SKLK01000197.1 GCA_007123265.1 Kiritimatiellia bacterium | reverse complement strand
GAAAGCCTATTCTTCGTGAATCCGATAGAACCGGGAGGACACCGATGCCGGCACATCGGCCGTGTAGACATTCATCGGCGGGGTCGCCGGTAGTCCAGCCGCGTACCCGTTGACCGCTGGCTCGCGCAAATCGTCTATCCACTCAACCCGGTAGGTCCGGCCGTGTTCGCTTTCCCAACGCAGGATCAATCCCGCTCCGGCCATGCTTTCCGGTGCCATCATTCGAAACCCTGCAGCAACGGGCTCCATCCGATAGGTCAGTGAATGATCATTGAAGGTGAAGCGGTAGGCACCCGAAAACGGGCCCGGTACGGTGATATTGTCACCGCTCAGCACGCCCGTTCCAGTTACCGGAAAGATTGCGCTGTGCGTGATTGAATCCCCCCAATTGGGGTGCTGCCAACCGCCGCCGGAGACAAACTTAAACTCCAGTGCCCCGCCCTGCTCCAACGGGGTTTCGAACACCCATTCCTGGTCCGCGTTCAGGGTCATGGTGGATGTGGTATCCCATCCATTGAAGTTGCCTGCCACCGCCATTTCGGTGTAGCGCGCGGGCAAAGGCTGTCGATCGATAGTGTATGCAAACGTTTCGCTGTTGAAGGTAATCGTGTATGCGCCTGGCAACGGGTTCGTCAGAACGATATCCTCCCCCATCCCTGCACCTAGCCGGGCCGTGCCGGAAACCGGGAACGCGGCTGCATGCGTCGCCGGGCCACCCCACTGAATCGCCCAGCCATCGTCCGCCGCAAACTTGAAAGTCAACGTCGAGGTGGTCATGATATTCGTCGTCAGCACCCAGACATGATCGCCCTGCGGCGTCATATTCGGAGTCGTATTCCAGCCATTGAAGTCGCCTGCCACCGCCATACCGCCAAACGTCCGGCGCTCCTCGGTCACGCTGAATTCGCCACTTAAACTATTGAAGAAGAAGGTATAGGTCCCGAGCATCGGCCCTGGCACGACCATATTCTCCGCTCCGCCCCATTCAGCCTCGCCCGTGGCGGGATAACCGGAAGGGGCGGCAGCACCCGCACCCCAACTGGTCTCGAACCCCGTATCGTTAGCCGCAAACTTGAACGCCAGATCATCACTTTGCACGATATTCACCGCGGTATACGTCCATTCATGCAAAGCGTTGCTCACCATATTCGGCGTGGTATTCCAGCCATTGAAATTCGCCGCCACCGCCATGCTGGCATATGTCGGCGGCTGCCATGGCTCGCCATCGAGCTCGACCGTATAAGCACCCGTTTGCTCGTTGAAGGTGAAGCGATAATTCCCAGCCAACGGTTCGCTGATCTCAATATCCGGGCCGTCGCGCTCGGCCAAGCCGGCGAGGGGTAAGGCGGTTCCATCCGGGTGCCAGTCTCCCCAACTGACGTCCCACGAACCATCCGCCGCAATCTTGAATGAAGCCCCCTGCGGGCGAAACAGATTCGTCACCAGCACCCAGGTGTAATGGGCATCAGTGGCTTGTGTCATATTCATATCGCCGGGATCGAAACCGTTGAAATCAAAGATGATTCCCACTCCTTCATAGTCCGTTAACGGCGGCGCGTACTCCCCCGGTGTCAGGCCATAGCGGAACTTTTCCAAATGGGTGTACAGATCGCCGTCGGGTCGCAACAAGGCGTCGTGGCTGCTGAAGGGATTGAGCCCGTGTTCGATTTCCCACGCGTCCGGAATGCCGTCATTATCGGAATCGGCCACGGCCACGGGCCGCACGGTAAACCGCCGCCGGTACTCGTCGAACCGGAATCGATACGTGCCCGGCGGGATGTCCGTAAGCACGATATTTTCGCCCTCCTCAATGGCGGGCCAGGTGATCGGCGTAAGATACCGGGTTTGATTCAGCCCGCCATAATTCGTGTCCCAACTATCGTTGGCGGCAAATTTGAATTGGATGTTTTGCGTGGATGCCGGGATCTCCAAATCGCGCTGCCACAGCCCCGGCGCTATCAGCACCATCGGCGTTTCCGCCGTGCTCCAATTATTAAACGAGCCGGCAATGGCCATCGTGGCGTAGGTTGACGGTGGGAGGTTCCATTCATTCGGATTGGTCCCGGCCCAATACTCCTCCAGATTCGTTAAGGCATCGCCGTCGAGACTCAACCAAGCGTCCGTAGGATCGTTGGGATCGAGCCCGTTCAGAATCTCCCACGCATCCGGGATCCCGTCGCGGTCGCTATCCAATGGTCCCGGTGGATGCTGCGATAGAATCAAGACGCTCCATGGTGCGACATAGGGGTTGCCACGCAGATCCGGAAAGGCGAACACGGTCTCACTGCCCACACCGGCAAAATCGGGGCTGTAGGCCGGATCATCACTGTTGAAGTGGGTGTACCAGGTGCCCGCATGCGGGAAATCGATCCAGATCCCTTCAGCGGGGTCATCGGAGAAGTTGGCGATTACGAAGACATCGTCGTCGGGCAGACCCTCGACGCCCCGATGCACCAGCAACATGGTTCCGTTATTGGTAACCGACGCCGCACTCAAGCTTCCACTCAGACCGCCACTGACCCGGTGCAGGTTACGCCGCAAATGTGCAAGATCGCGATGTGCATTGACGATGGGTCGATACGTATCCGCCTTGGCCCAGTCCATGGCATTGGTGGTACTGAACAGTTCGTTTTCGAGCATTTCCTGCCCTTGAAAAAGCATCGGCACACCCGGCGCAGTCATTACCAACGCTGCACCCAGCAACGTGCGTTTGCGGGCGGCATATCCGAAGGGATCAGCGGCATCCACGCGTGCGGTGAACCGCTGCGCGCCCTCGGGCACATTCAAGTAGCCGACTTCATCATGTGACTCGGTATACACGACCCGCTGCAAGCCGTTGGTGACGCGCATTTGAGCTGCGATCACCTCGACGTCCGGGCCAGCGGCGGCGGTCAACTCACCCACCACATCTTGATGAAACGATTTGTCCCACTGCATCTGGAAGCCTAGTCCATTCGGATCCGTCCACGGCGCAGTGACCCGAGCCGAATCGCGTAAATCCTCGGCAATGTGATACTTTTCCGGGAACTCCATTGCCATCATTTCGCCAATTTCGCGCAGCAGGGTCTCGCCCTCGGGAATCACGTTAAAGTTCGTGTCGTACCGGATGTAGAGCGTCGCATCCCAGCGAAAGCCGTCGACACGGTACTCTTCAATCCACATACGAATGTTGTCGCGAATGTAGGCGCGCACTTCCGGCCGGGAGAAGTCCGGTCGCGGTCCCCATGGGGTCTCGGCCTTGGCGGGATCTTGATAGAAGTAGATGCCACTTCCCAACGCCCCCGGCCAGCCGTCGAAGGTTCGCAGCGAATAGTCCAAGTCCACGGGACCATAATGGTTGTGTACCACATCCAGGATCACGGCCAGACCACGCGCATGACAGGCGTCAACAAACGCCTTAAATCCGTCCGGGCCGCCATAGGCACTTTCCACTGCGAAGGGGTCCGACGGATTGTAGCCCCAACTATGGTCACCTGGAAACTGCGCCACCGGCATCACCTTTACCGCGTTCACCCCCAGCAAAGCCACATCGTCTAATCGCTCGATCGCCCGCGCGAAGGTTCCGACCGCGCCGCCCCCCGATTCCGGCTTGTTGAAGGTGCCGATATGCATCTCATAAATCACCAACTCCTCTTGCGGCGGCGGGATAAACTCGCGGGTCTCCCACCAATAGGCGTTGGGATCATAAATCACGCCGGCATCCTGTGAATGAACCACTTGTCGCGCGCGGGGATCGCGACGCACATGATCCGCGTTGATGCGGTACCAATACCGATCGCCGACGGTGGCCGTCGGCACGTCGACTGACCAAATCCCTTGCGATACCGGAGTTTCCTGCAGCAGCGGGATTGCCTCGGCCATGCCCCCGACGAAGTCGCCGAACACCGCCACCGCATCGGCGTTAGGCGCCCAGACACGAAAGGTGACACCGGTTCCATTGGCATCCGCGTAGGGAACGGCACCCCACCCCGGTCGCGTCGATTGGGCACCCGCCCACGCCACGCCCAGTAACAGAACACCCAAACTCGCGAAAAGAAGTTTAAAACGTTTTAACATGTCAGATAAGAACACCATGTAGGCAAAGTTTTCAAGGGAAATCCCGGCAGTGGATCGTTTTGCGGCATGCGTCGCGAGCGGGCGGCGTTGCGGTTATGGGCTCTGTTCAGCCTAATCCTGTTCATCCGCAATGACGATGACCCATTCGCCTTTAGTCGAGCGGCCCTCGAAATGGGCGCGTATTTGAGTCGCGGTGCCGACCAGCGATTGTTCGTAGTGTTTCGTCAATTCGCGGCCGACAAAGATGGTACGTTCGGGTGCCAGTTCGATCAATTCATCCAGCAGTTTCATGGCCCGATACGGCGATTCATACAGCACCACCGGCAGCGGATACGCCAACCATTCGCTCAATTTGCGGCGGCGCGCGGCGGATTTGACGGGCAGAAACCCGGCAAAAACGAAACCGTCACCGGCAAAGCCGCACAAGGACACCGCCGCCGTCAAAGCGGACGGACCGGGCACGGCGTAGACCGGGTAGCCGGCCGCCCGACAAGCGGCAACGACGCGGGTACCCGGATCGGAGATGCCGGGGGTGCCGGCATCGGATACCAAGGCCAGCACCTGGCCCTCGGCCAAACGTTGCAGCACGGACTCCGTCCGCTGTGCTTCATTGAACTTGTGACAACTAATCAGGGGGGTATGCAGGTCATAGCGCGTCAGTAATTTGCGCGTATGGCGCGTATCCTCGGCCAATATCGCATGGGCGTCCCGCAGAATGGAGAGGGCGCGGGCACTGATATCCCCAAGATGCCCGATTGGCGTGGCCACGACGTAGAGGCCCGGCGCAGGCATCGGATCGGACTCAGCGCCAGCGTTGTGCATTACCAAAACTCATACTTGCCGTAGAAAATCACATACAGGCCCAGTAATCCGTTGGTGATCACGTGGGCCAGGGCGACGGACCACAAATCACGCGTCCGGATCATCATCCACAAATAGATGACGCCGGCAATAAAGCCGACGCCCCACTGCATATGCTCCACGGCAAACACCGCGCTAACGGCAAGAAACACGCCGGTATTCCAATGGCCAAGATCCACTTTGAGAAAGTTGCGCCCGAGCAGCCAGCGATAGAGCCAGCCTCGCCAGAAGAATTCCTCAATAATGGCGATCACAAAGGCCGATCCGATTAATCGCATCGCTGTTAGCGCCCAACCGGCAAGTTCCGGGGCAAATGGCGAGATTTCCGGCGGTTCCGCGACGGACCAGGGCGGGAAGATAAAGATGCGCAGATAGAAGTTTTGGAATCCGGGCGCCAATGCTCCGACCCATTCCGTTTCCGGCAGCACCCAGATCACGAATACGGCTACCCCAACCCCGATCGCCAGCGGCACATTGCGCATGTTTAGCCGCGCATACCAGCGCCAAGGCCGGAAATACAGGAACAACCCCAATCCGATCACGGTCTGGGCCGCGTACACCCATGCGCGCACGACATCGTCGTCATCAATCGCAAATTGGCCGACCAGGAAAATGCAGGCAATCCAGAACAAGAAGGGGGTTACATGCGCCCACGTCGCCGCGCGCACCTCCTCTCGCTCCTGCCATTCCTCCTCGGTTAACTCAATGCCGTGTTTTTTTGCCAGTTCGTCTTGCTTCATATGCAATCTCTATGATTCATTCAACGCGACCTACGTGCGGGAGTCTAAGCTAGAACCTTTAGGGAAGCCTATGAAAAAATATTTTGTCTTGTTTTTCTTGTTCACGTGCATGACCGGTTTGGCCCAGGGCCAAATACCGACATGGCACCCCTTGCAGCCCACCCAATTCGAGACGGTCGATGTCTATATCGAACCGGCGACCGAAAGCGATGTGCTGCACTGGGCGGTGGTCGTTGATGAAACCAGCTGGGTGCGGCCGGCGCCGGATTATCGCCCGGCGGGATCGACCCTGTACGGCAACGCAATCCGCACGCCATTTGAAAACGGGCGCGTCACACTCGGCCCCTTCGATGACACCAACCAAGTGGTTAGCGCCGTCATCTTTGCCATCCTGCGCGCCGATGGTAGCTGGGACAACAACGAGGGAGATGACTACCTCATCCCGATCAGCCTCGGGCGGATCACCTTCTCGCCCGAACACCCGACGGCGGACGACGTGATTACCGTGACCGTGCACAACAGCCAGCCGGACGGATATATTCGCTGGGGTGCCAATGCCCAAGCCGGGATTTGGACCGCGATTGACCCGGTTTATTGGCCGATCGACAGCGTCATGAGCGGTGACGGCGTAGGTCTGGATTCGCCTGTGCCTGACCCGGACGAAAACGGGCTATCCATCCTGCACATCGGTCCCTTCAATCTGGGTCAACAAGTCATCGATTCGCTCCATATGGCCGTGCACTGGGACGAGGAATGGGATACGGACGGGGGACGCAACTACAATCTCGATATTACCTGGCGCGATCCGGATGATCCCGGGGCCATACAGATCCTGACCCCGCGCGAGCGGACGCTCGATGGCGAAGAAGTGGTCTTGTCCGCAGCCGCGCCGGCGGGCGTGACCCGAATGGAAATGTGGCTCAATGGCCGACGGTTAGGCGATGTGTCGGGGCCTCCGTTCACGCGCACCTTGGATTTGGCCGGCCTACCTTTCGGCCCGTATGAATTTGTGATTCGCACCGACCACGAGGGGGATATCCAACGGGACGCACGCACGTTCTGGCATGTACCGTCGACGGACACGGTTGAACCGCCCACGCCGCTCGAATTTGGGGCCACGGAGCATGATGATGGCACGGTGACATTCGCGCTGTTCGCGCCCGGCAAGAAATTTATTTCCCTTGTCGGTGACTTCAACTGCTGGGATCCCAACACCCATCGTATGCAGGTCACGGCGGACGGTACCTGGTGGATCACCGTTGACTTGGAACCAGGCACCTACCGCTACCAATACGAAATTGATGGCGCTATGCGGCTGGGCGACCCCTATGCCCGCCAGGTGGACTGGACCAACGCCAAAGGCCAGAAGGGCTGGATGCCCGCCGATGCCAAGACCGTCTTGCACGTGGGCGCCGAGCCGTTCCAATGGACCGCCGATGAGTATACGCGGCCGGCGTTGGAAGACTTGGTGATTTACGAACTCTACATTGAGGATTTTGTCCCCGGTCAAGGGTTTACCGGAGTGATCGAAAAGTTGGATTACATCAAAGATCTGGGCTTTAACGCCATTGAACCGCTGCCGTGGCATCCGTGGCCGGGACTGGAAAGCTGGGGCTACAATCCCGCTTTTCACTTTGCCGTGGAACAGCTCTACGGCACCCCCGAAGAGCTCAAACAATTAATTGACGCCGCTCACCAGCGCGGCATAGCGGTCATCATCGACATGGTCCTGAATCATGCGGAGTGGGGATCCCCGCTCTACCAACTCTACGGCCAGGATTATGAGGCGAGCCCCTACTTCCGCGAATACCACGGCCACAACTGGGGGTTCCCGAAGATTGACCAGCAATCGCCGGCCGTGAAACGGTATGTAGCCGATGTGATCCGCTTTTGGATCGAGGAATACCGGATCGACGGTTTCCGCTACGACGCCACCCGTTGGACGGGCTGGTCCGGATACAATGATTGGGGCGCAAGCTGGTACGCTTATGTGGCGCGGCAAGCCGATCCGGACAACATTCAAATTGCCGAGCATTTGCCGATTGAGCCCCCGTTGATTATCGAAACAGAGATGGACACCGGCTGGCACGCGGAGTATCGCTGGCGCATCCGCGAAATGATTTCGCGGGCGGAGTTGTATCCCGACGCGCTGATCGAAAACCTGGACGGCCGAAACGTCGGCTTCGAATCCTCGTTCCAACGCATGCCCTACACCGAGAGCCATGACGAGGAGCGCGTGGTCAACGAACTGCGCCAAGCGGGGTTTGAGGAAGATGAAGTCTTTCGTCGCGCGACGCTGGCGATGGCTCTACCTCTCCTGACGCCCGGCGTACCGATGCTCTTTGCCGGCCAGGAATTTGGTGAGGATACCGTGAAGAATGTCGGGTGGAACCCCCTGAACTGGCAGTACCTGGAGAACTCCCGCAATCAACAATTGCTCGCCGACACCCGCTCGCTCGTGCGCCTGCGGGTCCAGCATCCAGCCTTGAAAGGCGAAAATGCGCAGGTCCGGGTGGCCGACGCCCAATCGGGATTGGCCATCTTCGAACGTAACGCCGATCCTGACATCGTCCATGTCGCCGCTAATTTCGGCCGTGCCCCGGTGACGGCCTCCCTGTATCTCGCCACGACCCGGGCATGGGTGGAGGTGCTCGACGAAGCGCCGGTGTCCGGCGGCGAAACGACCTTTACCTTGCAACCCGGCGAGGTCCGCGTGTGGGCCACCGACTGGAGCGATGCGACACATCCTTGATTCCTGAGATACCCATTCTGGATCGTGATGGTTGGCTGAACCGATTGGATCAGCGGCAGCCCGGTCCGGATCGCCCTTACTATGCCTTTTATGCCTCGACCACAGGCGGCATTACGACCGATCCGGCCCTGATGCAGGTGCCTGTCGACGATCATCTGGTGCATCGAGGGGACGGGATTTTCGAGACGTTGAAGTCGGTCAACGGCGCGGTGTATAACGCCGAGGCCCATTTGGACCGGCTCGCTGTATCCGCTTTGGGTATAGGGCTCGGGCCCTGCCCCGCGGCGGCGACCCTACAACGGTTGATGGTGGCGGCACTGCGCGCCGCCGGACAACCCGATGCCGCCATCCGCATCCTGCTCTCACGCGGCAGCGGCAGCATGGGCGTGAATCCCTATGACTGCATCCGACCGGAAATCTACATCCTCGTCGGCCCCCTCGGCGTCCCCTTGATGCAACGCCAACCGGATGGGGCCCGGATTGGCTATTCGCGGATTCCTCCCAAACCGCCCCCGTTTGCCGCGATCAAGCATTGTAACTACTTGCCGAACGCGCTAATGGCCAAAGAAGCGTGTGACCGCGGCTTCGACTTCGTGATCAGCCGCGGCGCTGATGGCCGGGTGCTGGAGGGCCCCACGGAGAATTTGGCCGTGGTTACCGAAGACGGCTGGCTGCTGGCTCCGGACACCCCCGACATTCTACCCGGCACCACGCTGGAACGGGTAATGACGCTGGCCGAGCCTTTACGCGAAGCAGGCGTTTTGACCGGCATCCGGCATGCGCGGATGGACGGGGACATGCTCAGCAAAGCCCGTGAAGTCCTGATCACCGGCACCACCCACGACCTCGT
>SKLK01000108.1 GCA_007123265.1 Kiritimatiellia bacterium | reverse complement strand
TTTCGTTTGCCAAAAAAACGAACGTGTACGGCCATCATCCAAAGCGCCGCCGAGCGGCGCACTCCAAAGGCGCTTGTCACGTTCTTTCGGGCAGCGGCTCGGCGGGACGCCTCGCCCTACCGATTCCGTCACGCGTAGGTGGGGCGAATCCTCCAGATGAGCCGAGAAAGTGGACCGCCGCTGGCACTTGCAACCTGCAACTTGCAACCTGCAACCTGCAACCTGCAACCTCATTTGCGGTTGTAAACGTACAGACGGACCTGCTAACCTGTCGCCTTACAAGGAGTTTCGTACATGAACGAACATTCGAGTGAACATGGAATTCGGCCACGACGTCACAAATGGCACAGTGGACAGTGGCGGGCGCTCGCCGGTGTCATGACGATGGTCGCGGCGTTGGCGGTGGTCTGGGCCGTCCTGGCGAGTTACCGGGTCTGGCAGCGTGAACAAGATTTGGAGAACGCAACACTCGAGCTGAATGATTTGCGCGAAGACATTCAGCGGCTGGAGGAAGCGCAGACCTCGCCGCGGACGACGCCGCCCGATTTGGCCGATGATTTTGTGATCCCGCTCGATGAGGAATTCGATGATGACCGGGACTTCATCGAGGCGATCGAAGGCCGGCTGGGCATCATCACGGGCGAAGAGTAATTCCGACTTGCTCCTTGCACGAAGCGTAGACATACCGCATCAGCGGTTCGAGGTTGCGGACATCCTCTTCGTTATAGCGCAGCAGCGTCGCCAAGGCCTCCCGGCTCCCCCGTTGATACTGCTGCCATAGATAGACGGCATCAAGGCCGCTCATGTTCGCGGTATCCGAACTGCGGCATAGACCCAATTGGTGTTCTATTCGTTTCAATCCACCGCGAAAACCTAGTTTTCGCAAAGGCCACATCAGGTCGATATGCACATGATTGAACAGGTGCTGCGGGAAATGTCGCCGGATGATGGGCATATCGAATCCACTGCCGTTGAAGGTAATCACCAGTGCAGCGGATTCCAGTAGCGCCAGGCCCTGCTCTAGGTTTTGACCGGCCACGAAGGCGTGGAATAGGTTTCCGTCGTAAATGCCGAGGACCGTGATTTCGTTGGTATACCCGTCGGTCTCAATATCGACATAGAGAGCCCGATGCTGCAAGGCCTCGAAGGCGCGCCACTTGGCGGCGCCCGGCAGGCAACGCTCAAAATAGTCCCATTGTTCCCGTTCCCACTGGTGTTGGGCCTGGGTCAGCGCCTGACGCACCTCCTCGGTGGCCAGACAGCGGGGCAGAGCAGCGGTCGAAGCGGACAAGGCATCGTTCCAGGTATGGACGTCGGCGGCCCATAGACGGCGCTCGGTCTTCTCGCCGATACCGGGCAGGTGCAAGAAGGTATTACGCAGCATCCTGCACCCGCTTTTGCAGATAGGTAAACGCCGGGATGGCCAGCAGATAGATGATCGCCGCGCCCCACACCAACCAACGGAAGCCGAAGTGAATGGCGGCAAACGTGGCCAACGACGCGCCCATAACGGAGGACACGCCGTTGATGGCCCATGCCCACGGCACCAACGCCTCGCGCCGGTGACTGATCCATTGCAATCCCAACGGCAAAGGCATGCCCATACAGAACGCGAGGGGGGCAATGAAGGCAAAGGCGACCCCGACACGGGCGGCGTCCGACCAAGCGGCACCGATGTCAAATACGATCGGCAGCCACCACGTATAAAGCAGGGTCAAGACCACCAGTCCGCCAATCGCGCGCCGTAACAACGTGCGCGGGGGCAGCGAGGTCCGGTCGGCGAACCAGCTCCCCCACCCTGAACAGACCAAAAAGCCGGCCAAGACCACGGCCACGGCATATACGGGATAGGTGAGAAACAGCATGAATTTCTGGATGAACGCAATTTCGAGAAACATGAAGGCCAGTCCGAGAATGGTAAAATAGGCGCCGACCGAGCGGCGACTGCCACGGGGTAACGCCTGACGACGCAGTACCCAGGCGGGGATACCCACCAGGAGGATGCCGGCGATAGCTGCTTGGATCAGCGTCGCCAGCAGCGCAATGTACCCCCACTCCACGAACGGGACCCATTCCACACCCATCTCCCGAATCAACGCGCGCAACGTACTCCATTTGAAAAACTGGAAGAAATGCGGACGATCATCGGTCGCCGGCCGGACGTTAAAGAGGTAGGACCGATAAAACGTTTCCCGCTCATCCGACAACAGCGCCAGCGCAGCCTGGTAATAGACCGGCTCGTCCATGATCGTAAACTGATTCACTTCGTGCGGCTCAAGTCCCGGTAACCAGTCCAGATCGAATCCCCGCGTATGAGCAAATTCGCGGATGGCTTTGATTTGTGGTTCCGTCCATGGGGCACGACTCATCAGTACCGTGGCGGCGTTCCAGGACCGGATGAAGGCGAGGTGATTGCCGGGCTCTGCCACCCCTTGTCGTTCGAGCGCCTCGACCAAGGTTGCAAACACCTTGATCGCATCGCGGGGCGGCGTTTTCAACCAGCGCGTCACCGCCAGCACACCGGATTCGCTCAGGTGTTGGTAGTACAGTTCAACGGCTTCGCGGGTGTACAAATAACTTTCGCTGAGCGCGTAGACACCGGCGGCCGCGGCGTTAAATGCGTCCAGCAACGCGATCTGGATGACGTCATAGCTGCCGCCGCGGGCCCGCAAGAAGCCCCGACCTTCAGCCAGCACCGTTTCCACGTCCGGGCGATCGTAGAGGCCGCCGGAAAACTCGTGCAGCAGGTCCCGCATGATCGGGAAGACCGAGGGATCCACTTCAACGGCCGTGACCTGTTCCGCCCCATGGTAAAGTCCCATCCACACATCGGTGCCGCCACCGGCGCCAATCACCAGTACGCGCGGCGTATCCACCACGTGATACGCCAGCGCCGGGGTCACGTAGTCGAGAAAGGCAAACCGTTCCCAGTCCCCGGTGAACGCATGGGCCACGGAGACGGAGCCACCATCAAAAAAGAGGCCTATCTGGCGCGGTAAAGGACCGTACGTGCCAAATGGATAGTTGCCGAGCTGGCCCGGCGTCTCACGGATCATGGCCGAATCGATCACCGTCAACTGGGATAGCGGGCTTTGGCGTTGGGCCAGCATTTCGGCGTCGGGAAATTGTTTGGTGTAGCGAATCACTTTGTATTCCGACACGCGTACCGGTGTCAGTCCCGGCCCCAGGCCAATCATCAGCGTACCGGCCGCCAACAGGATCAGCGGCACGCGGAAGCGCCGCGGCTGGCGCCTGCCCACGAGCAGGGCGATCGCGTACAAGGGCAGCGTCAACACATACGGCACCTGTTCCGGTGGAAACCCGAACAACATCGCCACCACCAGCGCCGCGCCTACCCCCGAGCCGAGTAAGTCAACGAAATAGACCCGGCCGACGCGTTGCGGCAGGATGAACAAGGCCAGCGCCGTGCAAATCGATGCGAGCAGAAAAGGGATGGCGAGGACAGTGTACAGCAACAGCAACCAACCCAATTGATCTCGTTGGGAGACGAGATGAAAGGTTTCAAACGGGATCGATTGGCTTAACGCATAGCAGGCCGGCAGGCTGAGCGTAAACGCGCAAAGCACCCAGTAGAAGGTATCCGCTTCGATTCCCCGCAACCGCGGCTTGAGCAATGTCATCAGCGTACCGCCGGCGCCAAATCCCAGCATGGCAATGCTGATGATCATGTAAGCGAAGTGATGCCATTGCGCGATCGACAGAATGCGCATGAGCGCGATTTGATAGGCAATCGCGATAGCGCTGACAACGAACAGGGCCGGCAGCAAGAACGGGATGTCGCGTCTCACCTACCGCTCACCCGTCAACGGCACAAATCGAACCGGCAGGACACTACGTTGCCGCACTTGTCCTTCTTCGTTCTTTTCCACCAGCATCAGGTTTTGCACCTGCATCGGCGGCCCCACCGGGATGACCATGCGGCTACCCGGCTTCATTTGTTCCACGAGCGGCGGCGGGATGTGGGTCGCGGCCGCCGTAACAATGATTCCATCGAATGGTGCATGTTCAGGCCAACCGAAGTAGCCGTCGCCGTGTTTAACGGTGACGTTGTCGTATCCGAGGCGTTCCATCCGCGATTTGGATAATTCGGCCAATTCGGGAACAATCTCGATGGTGTACACCTTGTCCACAATTTCGGCGAGGACGGCCGCTTGGTATCCCGATCCAGCGCCGAGTTCCAGCACCACGTCGCCCTCCCCGACCTGCAGCAGTTCGGTCATCAGTGCCACGATGTAGGGTTGGGAGATCGTCTGCCCGTAGCCAATCGGCAAGGGCCGGTCGGCATAGGCCTCGCGGATGCGGGCGGGATCGACGAATTCGTGGCGCAGCACGGCCCGCATCGCGCGCAGAGTCGCTTCGTCGGTCACATCGCGGGTTTCAATCGTTTCCCTCACCATTCGCTCCCGTTGTTGGGCAAATCGTTCGGTATCGAATGACTGGTCGGCCCAGCCATGGGCGCTGCACACCAGCCACAAGCTGAACCATATTCTGCTCGTGCGTCGCATCGATCGTCTCCTTTTCTGAATCCGTAGACACAGTACCAGTGTGCCCTGCTGTGGCGAAAATGCAAGCAAGGTATGCCCATCTGGCAGGCAGAGTAGCCCCAAAAACACAAGATTCACATAACCCTTCCAGCCCAGATTGTTTGCATGACCTTAGGGACAGAGAAAAAGTGACCCGCCAAGGAGCCGGATGACACGATGCCGCTAAAGGCAGACAATTGGCATGGACAGGGGGCGAAGATTTCTGTACGGTATTTGATGGAAAGCGAGGTGTGGGTGCACGCATTACGCGACAGGTACGAGCTCATGGTGCCGGGCGAAACGACATCGCTAGCCATGATTCGCTGGGTCGTGAGCCGTCTGGCCACGGCCGCAGGGCTGGAAGAAACCGATGTAGGACGCATCGAATTCGCTGTTGACGAGGCCTGTTCAAACGTTTTAGATCACGCATATAAATCGCGCAACCCTCGCCCACCCATTCACTTGTGCATCCAGCCGTCGAGCCAGAGTTTTACAGTGGATGTGATCGATGAAGGGGCAACCTTTGACGTCGCGGGCTACGTGGAACCGAAATTCCCGGATCATTGGTTGGAGGGCAATGCGCGCGGAGCGGGTTGGTATTTGATCCGGCGCTGTATGGACGAAGTTCACTACGAACAGCTGCCTAACACACGCAATCGGTTGCGCATGGTCAAGCACCGGCCAAAAGTAGCGCCTGCCGAAGTGTAAACGTGTGGGTTGACAGGCGGGGACGCTTTCGCTAGTTTCGTCACTGTTTTCCGGCGAATCCTGCACAATCCGATTGTGTATCGGGTTCGACCAAGAAGGGAGTGTGAGTTAATCAATCGTGTCTGAAGTAAAAGTACGCAAAGGTGAATCTGTTGATAAGGCCCTGCGCCGGCTGAAGAAGAAGCTGGATCGTGAAGGGACCATGCGCGAGATTCGAGCCCATCGGCATTACGAGAAGCCCAGTGTCAAGCGGCGCCGCAAGTCGGCCCGGGCCCGCACGCGGCCGGTAATGCGCTAATGAAATTCTAATTCTTACCACGCTCCTTTTCGTATCCGCACAGGGTTGGAAAAGGAGCGTTCCTTTTATGAAACCAATTGCGCTCACCACACGGTGGAATGCTCATCGTCACACCAGTGGTGAGGCGATGATTGACGAAATACTGGAGCTGGGGTTTACGCATGTCGAGCTTGGCTACGATACGCGTCTTGACCTTGTGCCCGGCATTCGCGCCCGGGTCGCAGCGGGGGCGGTACAGGTGGACAGTGTGCATAATTTCTGTCCGGTACCGATGACCGCCCAGCGCGGGCACCCGGAAATCTTCACGTTTGGCTCCAAGGACCGACGCATTCGTGAGCTTGCGGTCACCCATACGGCGGAAACCATTCGCTTCGCGGCAGAAATCGGCGCACGCGTGGTGGTGACACACTGTGGCAACATTGACATGCCGCGCTATAGCCCGGAACTCGTGGCGCTGTGTGAACAAGGCCGCCAATTTTCGCCGCTGTACGAAAAGACCAAGCTCAAGTTGCAGCTTAAGCGGGAGAAGAAGGCGCAAAAGCAGTTGGGCTATTGGTATGAATGCCTGAACCAACTCCTGCCGGTGCTGGAGGAGTGCCACGTCTGTCTGGCGATGGAAAATTTGCCGACGTGGGAGGCGATCCCAACGGAAACGGAGTTGGAGTACACGCTCAAACAATTCAATTCGCCCTGGTTGAAATATTGGCACGACATGGGGCACGGCCAAATTCGCGAGCATTTAGGCATGATCAATGTCTTGCGTTGGCTGGAGCGATTGGAGCCGTATCTGGCCGGGATGCATGTACACGACGTTATGGGCGGGTTGATCGATCACGTCATGCCGCCACTGGGCGACATGGATTTTTCGCGTTACAAACGCTTCGCCAACCTTAATATGCTGCGTGTGATTGAGCCCACCCCCCGTACAGCGGCGGCGGATATAGCGATGGCACTGAAGCATTTGGAGACGGTTTGGTATAATTCACAGGAATAAACAAAGAAAACTGAGGCAGAGAAAAGCATGAAAGCATTAATCACTGGGGTTACGGGGCAAGATGGATCGTATTTGGCGGAGTTCCTACTGGAAAAGGGATATACCGTATATGGCATGGTACGCCGCGCCAGTACCGAGAATTTCGAGCGCATCAATCACATCACCGATCAAATTGAATTGGTTCAAGCGGATCTGCTCGACGAGTTGTCCTTGATCAAGATGTTGGAAACCATTCAGCCGGACGAGATCTACAACCTCGCAGCGATGTCCTTTGTCCCCACGTCCTGGAGTCAACCGGTGCTGACCGGTGAATTTACGGCCTTGGGCGTGTCCCGCATTCTGGAGGCTGTCCGGGCCACGTGTCCGCAGGCCAAGTTCTATCAAGCCTCCAGCAGCGAGATGTACGGCAAGGTATTGGAAGTGCCGCAGACAGAAAAGACCCCCTTCTATCCGCGCAGCCCCTACGCGGTCTCGAAGGTGTACGGCCATTACATCACCGTGAATTACCGGGAAAGCTATGACCTATTTGCCGTATCGGGCATCTTGTTCAACCACGAGAGCCCGCGCCGGGGCAAAGAGTTTGTCACCCGCAAGATCACAGATTATGTCGCCCGCATCAAACTGGGCTTCGAAAAGCAACTGCCATTGGGCAACATTGACTCGGAACGCGACTGGGGCTTTGCCGGTGATTACGTGCGCATGATGTGGATGATGCTGCAACAGGACCAGCCCCAGGATTACGTCATTGCCACGGGCAAGAGCCATTCCGTTAAACAATTCCTGGAAACCGCATTCTCTTCCGTGGATCTGAATTGGCAGGATTACGTTGTACAAGACCCCCGCTTCATGCGACCGGCGGAAGTGGATCACCTGATTGGCGATTCGAGCAAGGCCAAGCAGGAACTGGGCTGGGTCCCGGAAGTCGATTTTGAAGGACTGGTACAGATGATGGTTGAAGCGGATATGGCGCGCTGGCAGGCCGTCAAACGCGCCTAATACCCACTGTCGCAAGCCTCCAACCGTCTGATGCGCGTTCTGGTCACAGGTTCTTCCGGTTTTGTCGGTCATCATTTGATCGCCGAACTTCAGGCGCATGGCCATACCGCATTGGGACTGGACACGGTGGCCTCGCCGGACCTGTCCGATGACGCGCAGTATATCGCCTCGGTGGTCGACGCGCCGGCGGTGGAGCAATGGATTGAGCAGTCCCAGCCGGATGCCTGCATACATCTGGCCGGTATTGCCTTTGTCCCGCGCGGTTGGTCGCATCCACACGAGGTCATGGACGTGAACGTGGGCGGCACCCTGAACATTCTCGAGTCGTTCCGGCGCTGCCGACCGGCGGCCCGCATCCTTGTTGTCACCAGCGCGGAAGTGTACGGCCGTGCCAAACGACCCGAACCGGTCCGCGAAACCCACGCCTTGAAACCGTCGAATATCTATGGGGTCTCGAAGGCGGCGGCCGACTTGACCAGTTTACTGTATTACCCGCACTACGAATTGCCCGTGATGACCGCCCGCCCGCAAAACCATATTGGCCCGGGCCAATCACGGCTATTTGTGGTTACCGCATTCGCCGAGCAAGTGCGCGAGATTGCCCGAAGCGGCGACGCCAACGGGGTATTGCGCGTCGGCAACCTCGACTCGCGGCGTGACTTTACGGATGTCCGCGATGTGGTGCATGCCTACCGCCTGTTAATCGAACGCGGTGAGCCGGGACAGGCCTACAACATTGCCTCGGCGCGCATGGTGCCGATCCGGGATATGCTGGACCAATTATGCGCCCACGCCGGTATCACCCCGCGCTTGGAGCGGGATGAATCGCGCTACCGGCCCACCGACCGACCGCCCCGCTTGTCGATTGACAAAATAGCGAACGATGTCGGCTGGCGTCCGTCTATACCACTTACGCAAACGTTGAACGACATTTACGACACGCTGGTTGCGGGGGCGTAAGCTGAGCACACGACACGCGACTAGGCATTGAGGACCGGTTGGTTATGGCTGGCATAAACAATCAAGCGCAAGGTGCAGCGCCTCGGCGGCAGTGGCTGTCCTGGGTGCGGGTAGCCTTGGGCTTGCTATTGCTCGGTTGGGTATTCAAGAAGATGCCGACCGATGAATTCCGCCATCTTTGGGCGGAAAGTGTTTATCTTTGGCCTTGGTGGATCGCCGGCTTTCTATTTACCCTGCTGGGGCTGGTGGCGGCGGCCTTCCGCTGGTACTGGCTGCTCAGCGCCCAAGGCGTCAACTTGCCCGCCACGCGCGTGTTCCGCATCTTCTTTATCGGCCAATTTTTCAATGCATTTTTCCCCGGCTCCTGCGGCGGGGACGCGGTCCGGGTCTACTACATTTTCAAGGATACCACTTTAAAGCGCACCGAAGCCATGTCCACCGTCGTGGTAGACCGCGGTGTCGGCCTCCTCACCATTGTCGCCGTGGCCTGCGCGATGATGGCCTGGCGCGTACCGCAACTGATTCAAGAACGATGGGCCACGATCATCGGATCGCTGCTGCTGCTGGTGTTGCTGGGCACCGGAATAGCGCTTTATCTTATGTTTCGTCGCCACCTTTTTCACGCGCATGATTGGGCCAAGCGGCTCGAATCGGGATGGATGCTGGGCCCCATTCTGAGACGGGTATATAACGCGTTCTACGTGTATCGGGAGCACCCGCGCACCCTGTTTGGCGCGGCTCTCCTATCGTTCATCAACCTCGTAGGCCTGACCTTCGCCTGCTTTGCTTTCGGTCAGAGTCTCAAGATCAGCGTATCGCTGGCAGACTATTTTACTTTGTTTCCTGTGATTACCGTCTTGTCGGCTATTCCCCTGACTCCGGGCGCACTGGG
>SKLK01000251.1 GCA_007123265.1 Kiritimatiellia bacterium | reverse complement strand
CTAGCGGATACGCGGTATCCCCGTCTACCGCACCAAAGATCGACTCCGGCACCCACCGCCACGCGGCATCGGGCGCTGGCGCGGGGGCATACAGGAACTGCTCCAACACCCAATGATCCAAGGCCGGACTCCGAAAAGAGGGGGCAATCGTCGGCACAGGATCAGGAATCGGATCGAGCCGGGGAAAAACAAGCAGCCCAATAATGATCAGCAATTGAACCGCGAAGATCAAGGCCACCAACGCCGCCGCGCCCACCTGAAAGAAGTCGGTCCGTCGACGGGCGCTGACGGTGCCGACGTGGGGAACTTGAAACAAGAAACGGGAGCCGGCGACATCGATTTCGTCGCCATCTTGCAGCGTCTGGCCCTGCACCGCCACATCGTTAACCTTTACCGGCACGTCGCGCGTCGTTTCGATACGCCACCCGGCTGCGGTCCGCACCATCACGCTTGGAGACGAGGCGTCTTCCGTGGGGGTCAAGATCAGGTCGCCGTCATCGCGCGGCACCAACAGGATTCGATCACTGGCCAGCTCAACGTGCTGTCCCTGTTGGTCGCCTGTGAGAAACACCAATCGATGCATGACCCCGCCTTTATTCACCGCCGCACCGGCATCGTCGTGGATCGTCACGTCGATGCGATGCGGTGTGAATGAACGACCAACCGCTTATTTCGGATGGATCGTCATACCGGGCTCAATGGTCACACCGGCCGGTGCCTCGCAAATGGTCAATCGTTCGCGCACTTCCGTGGCCCGGATCGTGCCGATCGATTCCATAAACGTGTCCAGCACTTCGCCGGTGTCCGGATCCACAATTTCAGTGGCGGAGCCGACGGAAAATTCCTGTCCTTGTGTGACACCTTCCCGCGAACCCCGGTTAACGAAGACGCGGTTCCCCGCGACTTGCACCACGGTGCCTTCCCAGCGCACCGCGTCCAATTGCGCTACGAGGAATTCGACCGCCTGCTCGATGGCATCTTCCATCGCCCGGCCCACGTTATCGCTGGCAAAGCCGCCCACATCGCCGCGCACACCACCGAGCGCCGCTCCAGTGTAGCCCACGCGTCCGCGCCGGCGCCCGGCTTCACCCGTAACACTGGTGGACGCCTTGACTTGCCCCGTGCGGGTGTCCACCAAATAGATCGTCGCGTTAATTTCCGCCCGTTCCCGGCCGCCACCCACGCGAATGCCGCGGAAGGAAAGGCCGCCATCCTGACCGGCCGTATCGGATTGGACATGGGTGATGGCCCCTTTGACCAACAGTTGCGCCGGGGTCATTTGACCCATAGCCGGCGCGCGGCCGCCTCCGGCGACCCGACCGGAAGCCGCAAAATCCTGTTCGCGCATGGCGGCTCCGCGCATGTCACTTTCGCCCAAGACAATAAAGTGACCCGAATTCATCATCTGATCCGTCATGATCGTGCCCCAAGCGTCGCCTAGATCCCATTGGCCGCGCCAGCCCGCGCGATTCTCAAACCGGTCCACACTGACCGAATACCGCAGGTTACCTGCCGGCGAATTGGCCATGGCCAGACCCGAGCCAGCCGCCACCAACGTAACAATCAACCACCATCGCATAGATTTCAGCATGTTATCCTCCCCGGGACTGTTCTGATTCCCGTTAATTTTGCCACAGATTGTGTATATAAAAAGCATGTGCCTGCCTCACCCGCTTGTCAATCGCGAATACAAATAATGCAACAGTTCACGCACGCTCAATTATCGAGGGAGGCTCTGGCATTGCAGGATGCGTCTTAGTCAATAACGATTACGCGATAGAGCCGGATCACGTCCGTCTCCCACGTCTCATCCTCCAACACCAACGAATCGCCGGTGCCCGTCCGGCTTTCGGCCACCTGCCAGTCGACCGGGTCGGTCGTCAAATCGGTGGCATATTCCAATCGATACGTGCGCCCGAGGATCGAAGGGATGGTTATGGAGACGTTCGCGCCCGGCTCCGCCGTAAACGCCGTCAGAACGGGTGGCTCGTCATCCGCAAAGCCAAGCTGCAGGATACGGCCACTGACCGAACCATCGCCGAAATCCCGCGTGGCCTCGATGGTCTGTAGTTCGATCGGCCAGTCTTCGCTGAAAACAGAATACGTCTCGCCATCCTTTTCAATCGCGCCCGCCGGATCCCACACATACAACGCCCAATCGGCATTCACAACGTGCGCGATAAAGTCAGCGGATTGATCAGTGAAAAAGGCGCCGGTGAATGTGTCCGTCCGTTCCAAGCTCTCGACATCAAGGAAGAGATCGATTCGATTGGCCACATTGAAACTGGCCGCAAACGGCGTGCCCCCTGTCAAACGCAACAGGTCGCCGTCCGCCGTATCGAGCACAAATTGATAGCTCAACCCGTTTACCGAACGGGCGGTCAATGTGGCAGGGCCCGGACCAGGCGAGACCATGCCAACCCCACTCAAATCCTCGATCCGACCACTGCCTCGGACAACGGCATCGGCCCGAACGGTGACGGTCGCGGATCCAAGATGACCATCCACCTGCAACTGGCCATTGCTGACGATGACCGGAACCGTATACCCCTGACTATCGCCCGAAAGCACCAACGTCCCACCACCGGACTTGCTGAATAGGCCCGGCCCCGACAGATCGCCGCTCAACACCAGCGCATTGTCCGCCCCATCCACATGCACACTGGTCGGCCCGGCCATGACGACCGAATTGGTCAATTCCGCGCGATTACCGTTGCTGCCAGGGTCAAAGCGCAGGGCCCCGAGTAGCCCAAGCTCTTCGCCCACTGGGACATCACCGCCCCGCCCCATGCTGTTTAAGGAAAGGGTGCCACCAAGGGGATACAGACGATCGCCCTCCGACACCAAGCGCAATTGGCCACCGGGATGGACGGTCATGGACGCGGTCTGGCTTGGCGTCGCAGGCTCCGTTAAGCGCAACACACCGAAATCGACGACCGTCGGCCCCAAGTACTCCTTGCCGCTGCCGGTCATCGACATCACACCAGCACCGGTCTTGGTCAATCCACCGGGCCCCGTCCAGTTATTCCGCAACCGCAAGGCACCGTAATCGTCCTCCAATACACCTTCCAATCCATGAATGGCATTGAGATTGGTAATGGCGATCAGCAAATCACTTTCCAACAGGATCGACTCCGACGTCCCAAACTCGACAAACCCGCTGCCGCCCCCGGCCACCGTTAGCAACGCGGGCGCGATCCCGTTATCGAATGCCAGCGTCACTCCTTCGCCTAACGCGGCAATCCGATTCATGTGGGGCGAAGCACCGTTATCAACCAGCAGCTCGCCAATCGTCACAGACGACCGGATGGTTACCTCACGATTGGTAATAGCCGGTGGTCCGATTACGGCGCTGGCGCCGGTGCCGTTGGGGACAAAGGGCGTTGACCAGTTCACGGCTAAATCCCAGTCCCCGTCCCCGCCCGGCAGGAACAGAGGTACATCGGCATCCGCATCCAGCAAAATAGCGTCCAGCCCCACGGCTGGATTAATCGTTTCGGAAATGCCTGCCGCAAACGTCTCCGCCGCTACCACCACCGCATGGGGAAAATCACGCGACTCGATGCGGCGGACCCCGTTGCTTAACGTATTCGGGATCAAGGCGCCCCAGAATTGCGGTGTGGTGGCCACTGTTTGTTCATAGAACGGCGCATACCGATCATCCACCTCAGCCCCTGTAACTTCAATCGGCACCCCGGCCAAAGGCCGCGTGACACCATCGACTTCGTCGTAGAGAAATACAAAGTCGCGCGGGGTCCACTGGCTTTGCGCCATGATCCCGGAAGCCTCCCCGGGCAAGGCACCCAACCGGATCACCGAGACCGTCTCCGGAAGCGTGAGGTAATGCTGCTCATCCTCGCCCGCCATGCCGTCATTCAGAATAATCCGCAATTGAATCGTGTTGCCGGGCGTGAACCGGGCATTGCCGGTCGGCTCCGTGATGAACCAGCCCTCGTATACGCCCTCGCTGTCCGTGGTAAATTCAAAGTGCCGATCGGCGTAGTCGGTGTCGCCAAATCGTGGCGCATTGGTGTTACGCACCCAATTGGAAGATGAGCCCGTGGCAAAAATCATATTGCCCGCGCCATTATCCGTCTCCCCGTCCGCCTCGGTGATGACACGATTGCCGTAGCGATACGTCGCATTCGGCAACAAGCCCTCGATCCGGGCCCGGTAGACAAAAGGAATGCGGTCATTGTTATCGCCCATAGCGTCCTGTTCGCCTTGGATCCACTGCGGAACCAATTGACCCATCACATCGGCCAGCGAGAGGGTGTCGGAGTACTCGCCTTCGAGCGTGCCGCTGAACGCCTCCAACCGGTTCGTGCCCAATCCCGTCACCATCACGTTGGTGAACGTCGCGACCCCGCCCGTGGCAGCAACAGTCAAAGTCCCGCTAGCGACCGCATCGCCCACGACGCTCAAGGAAATGTCATCATCGAAATCTCCCACCAGCACCCCGTTGCTATCCACAGCCCGCACCGACAACGACGGCAAGGTCCGCCCGCTCTGCCAAAAGGCCGGCGGCTGAGCTACAAATTCCAAGGCGGCCGGCGGACCGACACTGCTGTTTGCCACCACGATATCATCCAGTCGCAATTGCGCCCGCGGCCCGGTGGCGCCGGCGGGATCGGCCCAGTAATAACGCCACAGCAACTGGACATACGCCTCGCCCATCGCGGCTTCGGGCAACAGCACCGGGTCCATCGGTTGCGTATGCCCGTCCACGGCATTACGCACATAAACCACCGCATTATCGTCCTCGTCCAATACATCAATAAACTCGCCGCTGATCCCTACCCGGTACTGCAGTCGGATGGCGTACATGCGCGAGTTGGCCAAGACCGTACCCGCCAGCCAGCCCACGGGCGCATCGGTCACATTGCGGGTATCCACCGCCAGCAATGCCCCGCCCAGATCACGATCCCGCCCGGTATTGATAAAGGCCAAGCCATCTTCGCCGAGTCCGTTGATTCGGGTCCGCGACGACAAACGGTATGGGAAAGCCACATGATCGGGATCGGTATCCGCCTCCTCCACATCATAGGCATAATGCAACGGCGTATTGATCAGGGTATCGCTGCTATCGCTTTGGAGAAAGATCATGTGATCCGGAAACGCGCCAAGCGGCTCGTTCTCATCCCAAAAGCCAAACTCGAAGGGCCCGGCCTCAAGCACATACGCCGCCGGATACACCAACACGCGAAAGGCGCTGGGTACGGGCGGATTGTGGCCATCGTCCGCGAATACCGTCACCACCGCATCCCCCTGCACACCCGTCGTCAAGGTCAGCTCATCGCCGCTCACCGACACCTGCACCACATTGGTAGCCGACGAGACCGCCGAGAAGGTCAGAGGATCATCCTCCGGATCGTCAAAGACATTCGCTAGATCGATCACCTGTCCGTCCCCGGCAACCAATTCCTGAAACGGGATCGGCGCGATTTCAGAGGGCGGGAAATTAATTTCGTTGAGGGGTTCCCCTTCCAACGTCAAATTGTCGAAACGATTGTTGCCCACGGTGCCGCCATCACCTTCATCAAATGTGATGCGCAACCCAAAGTCGGGATTATCATTTGCCCCCGCAATCGCCGAGAAATCCAACATCTGAACGGTGGGCGTCGTTGTAATCGTTAACGTATCGAACAAGGTAAAATCGACGCCATTGGTCGTGTAGGCGATATACTGCGTCCCTGCACCGGAGCCGGAGCGACGGGTTTCGTATTCCACCACCACATCTTCAAACCCGGTTGTCGGCAGCGACACATCCATCGTCGCGCCGATGGGGTTGTTGATTCGTAAATGCGCCCCGGCCGGATCATCGAACCGCGCGTTTTCGGCGGCGAAGTCCTGTCCCGTATCAAAGGTCACAACCGAGACCGTGCCGGTATCGATGGCCATGTCGGCACCGGCCACCAGCGAGTAGGAGAAGCTCAGCAGATTGGCCGTATCATTGAAATTCCAATAATGCACCAAAACCGGTCCAGAGAGTGGCGCCATTTCGAAGACCGCTTGATACGCGCTCGACGCATCCCAATCCACCGTGATCGTCTCATTGGTGCTAAAGACGCCATCCCCGAGGATTTGCATCCCGGCGGGTGCCGGTCCCGGCTCCGTGACGTGCATGCTGGTAACAAAAAAATCATGGGCCGACCCACTGCCGGCATTGCGGTTCCACGCGTCGAAAACACGGATTTGTTGATCATCTTCTGGCAATAAGGTTCCCGACATCTCGACTGGACTCTCACCCACCGGATGAATCCTGGCATCAAATGTATTCGACGAAGTCAGCGTAATATCCAAATCAATCGGCACCGTTTGCCAACTCAACGGCACCTGAACACCATTCAATCGATATTCCTGACCCGTTCCGAAGGCCCGGAATTCGATCAACTCCGACCAGCTTGCGTTCACCAGCGCCACGCTCACACTGCCCGAGTCCTGAACTTGATTATGCTGAAAACGGACCGAGAACGTCTGTCCGACTTGCAACGGCGCATTCAACAACCGATAGGCCAAAGCGACTTGCTCGTTATTCGCATACAGCCCCCAGCCGCCAGCATTATTGTTCAGGAAAACACCACCTCGGCTACTATCGTCTGGCAAAATGAACGACCAGCCTCCGAAACCTTCCCCGCCAGTGCTGCCAGCAGTCCATGACGAGTAGTTCGCGGCTTCGTCCGCTGCAATCACCACCGGTTCGCCCCCCCCGTTACCGGATCCGGTGTCCGCCTGCCAACCGACAAAGCGATAGCCTGCCCGCGGCATCGCCGTTAGGGTCACCGGATAATCCGGAAAGAATTCACCCGACCAGGGCGGAATTTGGTCGCCATTACCAATTCCGCTCGGGACCATGGTGTTGACGCGAATATCGCCGTGCGCCGGATTGCTCATGGCCAAGGACAGTGTGCGCGGCGGGTTCAAGTTGAAGAACTGCTGCACATGCTCCCGTACATGCGCCGTACGTTGTTCGCCATAAGAGCGCACACGACTAAGTTCGGCCTCCCAATCCCACGGTTGCCGCCAGCGCTGCACGTGTTCATCTATTTCCGGCTGCATCATGGCCGCCAACCCCGCAAGTCGATTCGTGACCGATGCGCGACTGAAGGCGGTATTCAGTTGGTCCATGAACCGGATCACAAAACGTTCGCGGAACTCCTCGTTCTCCAGCAAGCCCCGAAACATCGCCGTATGGTGGGGTGCATTGGGCCAGTCCGGCCCGTCCGGTTGTGCCGCCATCGCCAGTGTATTGTGGCCCGCAAACTCGTTGCGGCCCGGCACATAGCCAAAATTCAGACCAAACCCAAAATCCGTGTCAAACACCATAAACCGCAAGCGGGCATCGTGTCGCGGATGTGCCCCCGCCACCCGGTTCGTTTCCACGGACCGCCACATCCGGATGTTGTTCCCCGGCCAATCGGTGTTACCGAAGAAAATGTGGGCTTGGTAATAATCGATAAAATTATCGATATCCATGCGATGCTGCACCCAGTCATAGTTCGCCGCTTGGATCACGCCCTGATCACGAATAAACTCGTGTACATCCATGTAGGCCGCCGCATAGTCCGGGTTGCCTCGATCAAAATGCGGCAACCCGCGCTGCTCCCAGGGCACACCATCCCACGTCGACTCGAATTGGACAAACGCATCTTCGTCCAATCCGTAGTGATGCTTGATGTAGCCCTCGTCAAAGCGATCGCGGATGTTGTGGATGCCCCAATACTCGCCATTGATGAATACAATCGCGGGGCGCCCGGCTTGGCGATCCAGATCCGTGTGATCCAGCAAGGATTGCATGAACAGATCACGAAAGATAAAGTCACCCCAATCGTTGCCGCCATTGCGCAGGATAAAGGTGTTAAAGCGGTCGATGTCCTTGTCTGGGAAAAGTTGATAGACGAAGGTTGAGGGATCGCGGGCGTAGATACGCAGTGATTTGCGGGGCCGGTTCCGCGAGGTGCCACCGTGAATCCGGATACCGATCTCGCCACTGAATGCGAGAGCCCCATCCGGCTCAAAAAACTCGATTGAGCCTGGACGTTCCCAGTCACGGCCTCGGTTGAAGTAATTATCCGGAACGTAGATCCCCTGTCCCCCATCAAACAAATGAGCCGGATCCGTAACGATCGAAATCACTGGCAGGCTATAGCGGTCTGCACCTAGGGGATCGATCAAATACGACCGGGTCGCCGTTGGGCTGGGCAGGTATCCCTCTTTGAATGCCCGCGCCCGGATCGTGTGAATTTTGAAGACTTCCCCGTCAGGCGGTAGCCAGCCCTCCCGAAATTGATCATACGGATCCGCGTAATTGGTCGGGATCAAGGAAATCTCATTGGGCGTCCCCGCGCGGCTCTCCAGCGTCAGCGATCCGGTGAAAAGCGGCGAATCGGTGGTGGGTTCCGATCCGTCCGTCGTGTACCGGACCATGGCCCCCGCTACCGGCGCAATCAGGTCAAGCTGGACATTACCCAGATACATGCCGGCCGGCGCAGAGAATTGGGGCGGACCCAACAATTCCTCCTCCGCCTTCGTATAGCTGACACAGAATAGAGACAGAAGACAGGCAATAGCTGTCACCCGAAAAGGTTGCTGACGGATAAAACGGTTAATGACGAATCCTTACCCAGTTGATTTACACGCACTCCACTATCCGAATCTACCCGATCCCCCAGCAAAAATAAAGCGTTCTACTTTATCCACCGCACCCGACGCCCCCGTTAGGGACAGAGCTTTGCGCGCTAGGGACCCGTTAGGGACAGAGCTTTGCGCGCTAGGGACAGAGCTTTGGCCCGCAGTTCTCACCAAGACGCCCCACGACCTTGTGTCGTGGGAGTCTGCCCGTTAGGGACAGAGCTTTGCGCGCTACCAAGACGCCCCACGACCTTGTGTCGTGGGAGTCGAACGCTGAGTGCATAACGGTCTGGCGCAGTATGGACACGCTAGGGACAGAGCTTTGGGCAACTTGGCCAGATGTTGGGGCACGCGATGCACCCTAGGGACAAAGCTTTTGGGTGACCCCAGACGTTAGGGAAAGAGCTTTAGTGACCGAATTCGTCGATACCAACAGGCTTGCCCTTCGTTGTCCGCCGAACCTATGTCCCAGGCGTCAAACCTATGTCCCCGGCGTCTCCCCGGCGTCGAACCTCTGTCCCCGGCGTCTTCCCCGTTTAGGTTCCGCTCGCCAAGCCGCCAAGACCGCAAAGGATATTCTTTCCACAAATTCCACATCCATCTTCGCGATCTCTGCGCCTTTGAGAGAGACACATTTATCTTCGGGCGGCTTTTTCCCCCGGGCCTCAAAGAAATCTGATTGACTAGTCTATCATCAGAACTATTATGCAACCATGCGTTTAAATCGATGTCTCTTAGCCCAGCTGATCGTTATCAGCGTCGTCAATTGCGCGGCCCCTGCG
>SKLK01000267.1 GCA_007123265.1 Kiritimatiellia bacterium | reverse complement strand
CTCGAAGACCTCGGCGGCCTCTTCCGTGCGCCCCAGTTCCAACAAGAGCGCTCCTTTGTCTCGCATGGCTCGCGGGGCCAGCGAGGATTCCGGATGGCGGCCGAGGAACTGACGATAAATAAGGATGCCGCGATCGGCGAAGGCGGAACGTTGGGCGGCCGGCTCCTGCATGCGCCCAAAACTGAAACCGGTAAAGAACAGGGCCCGTTCCGCCAAGCGCTCGTTGCGCTCCACGTCCTCGGCGGTGACATTGTCTACCGGCTCATCCGCGGACATCCATTCCACCACCCGGCGATACGCCTGCACCGCTTCCCGGAATTTGCGCTGACGTTGAAACGAGTCGGCCAACATGAACTGGGCCCGGACCCGGTTGTGGCCCGGCGGGGTTTCCGCGACAAATCGTTCGAATAGCGGCGCTGCCTCGGCGAACTCCTCTTGCTGATGATGCAACAAGGCGCGGGCCATTAAGGCGCGCAGGAAAAAGCGGTGGCGGGGATAATTCGCGATGATGCGTTCGTAGTAGTTGGCCGCCTGCTCCAAGTCGCCCGCCCGCTCGCTGCGACGCGCCATGTCAAACAAGAGCTGCGGGGCTCGATCGTGTTCAGGGAAACCGTCAAAGAAATAATTCACAATTGTCGCGAACATCTCTTCATCACGTTTTTCGGCGTAATGCCGCGTGGCCAGCAGGATGGCGTTGCCGAGAATTTCGTTGTTGGAGAAGCGCTCGCTTAAGTAGGCCACCATCATTTCCACATACAGCGGGTCATCGAGCTGGACGTAGCTCATCAGCAGATTGGCCAAGGCGCGCTTCGAGGGCTCGCCCTCGGGGAACGACGTTAAAATGCGCAGGTACTCCTCCACCGCGCGCTCGAAGTTGCGTTGCCGAAACAGGTCATCGGCCAACGTGAACTGGGCTTGGGCCGCCTGCGCCACATGTTCACCGAAATCAATGTTCACCTGGCGCCCGTAATCGTCCTGCAACAGTTGCACCAGCGCCCGCCCGCGGGTACCGGCTTCACCGCCCCACTCACTGCCGCCGTACTGACCAAAGACGTTGTAGAACTCCGTCAAGGCACGCTGAATGTCTGTCAAAACCTGGCTTTCCGGCGCGCCCGCTTCGCGCAGCGCGTGCACCTGTTTCTCGTACAGCTCGCCCAGCAAGAAGCGGGCGTTGGCCACGGGACTCAGGGCCGCAGGAATATTCTGCTCGCGCAACAGGCGATCCAGTCGCTGCAAATCGGACATGTAGCTCTGCAACAACTCGCGCGCAGCCTCTTCATTGCCCCGGGTCAACTCGACATGGGCCATCAAGCTAATGGACTGGCCAAACCACAGATCGTAGCCGCCCCACTGCACCTCCTCGCACATTTCAAAGGCCAGATCGAGGAAGCGTTCGCGTTCCGAGCCACTCGCTTCGCGCCCCAACTGCAAATACAAGCGGGCCAAATCCATTTGCAACCGGCGCATCGCGCCCTCATCTTCCATCTCGCTGCGCAGCAGGCGGTGGTAGGCTTCGGCGGCGCCGGCGCGATTACCCATGCGCTCGAGCATCTGGCCGTATTGATAGGCGGCGTCCTGATAGAAGCGGAGCAGATCCGGATCGGTCGGGGTGCGATCCTCGTAGACGGAGAAGAAGGCATCGTAGAGTCGCTGGGCCTCCTCGATATTGCCCGCGCGGAAATGGCCGTTCGCAATTCGCAGTTTCAGGGCGTAACGCTGCGTGTGGCCTTCCGGCATGGTTTTGACCAATTCCTCCGCATCGGCGAAGCGCCGCTGCGCCACCAGGATCTCGCCGCGAATGCGTGTGGCCCGATCCCGTTCGTCCGGGTGCCGGCGCAAGATTTGCTCGACCACTGTATTGGCCAAATCCGCAAACCCCAGCTCTACCAATCCGGAGGCGAACTCAAATTCCTTGTCCGCCTCCAGCGCGGCCGCCGGCAGGGCGAGGATAGAGAGGGAGAGCATGAGGAGGTAAGCAACAGCGTTGGACTTCATTCTTTTCACAGTCAGCACCTTTCCAAACGGACCCGCCACAGCGGCAGACTTGCCTGTGCGTGTGCTTTTCAACACACTCAACTGTGCAACGGTATCCGATGCCGTCTGATTCGTCAACCAACAGTCAAAGGGGCAGCCTTTTCAGCTTTTCAGTATTTTCAGCTTTTCAGCATTTTCAGCATTTCAGCTTTTTCAGCATTTCAGCTTTTTCAGCATTTGCTCCCCCTTTTCCCTTGCCTTCACGACAAAAGCCCCTATAGTCGGCGGCTTAATTGGGTCTGTCACGACGGCAGACGGAAGCGAGTGCCCCTCTACGCCACGAGGGGCCAAAGCGGATTTTCCCGCAAAAACGGGAATAAACATACGGAGGTATGCTGTGGCAACGATAGGTGAAGTCCGTTCGGACGTGGGTGTGCAGGAATTACTGGACGCCGGTTTACATTTTGGTCATCAGACCAAACGTTGGAATCCCAAAATGCGCCGCTATATTTTTGGCGAACGCAACGGGATCTATATTATTGACCTGACCGAGAGCTTGGCTCATCTGCAAAGCGCCCGTCAATTCTTGTACGATACCGTGGTCACGGGCCGGAAGGTGCTGTTTGTCGGCACCAAGAAGCAAGCGCAGGAACCGCTGAAAGAGGCGGCGGAACACTTGAACCAACACTATGTGACCCATCGCTGGCTGGGCGGTACGCTGACCAACAACAGTACCGTGCGTCGCAGTGTGCAGCGCATGCGTGATCTGGAACGGATGGAAACGGAAGGCGAGCTGGACAAGCTGGCCTCGAAAAAGGAATCCTCGATGCTCCGCCGCGAGCATTCGAAACTGCACCGCAACCTTTGCGGTATCGCGGACATGGAAAAATTGCCGGGCGCCCTGTTTGTGGTGGATGTGAACCGGGAAGCAATCGCGGTGGCCGAGGCGAATCGATTAGGGATTCCCGTTGTGGCCCTCGTGGACACGAATTGTGATCCGGACCCAATCGATTATCCGATTCCCGGCAACGATGACGCGATCCGCGCGATCCGGCTGGTGGTGAAGGCTGTAGCGGACACGATTCAACAGGCCTCCAACGAGTACGCTCGCGTGGCCGCAGAAATGGCCCGCCGCAAAGCGATTGAGGAAGCCGAAGCCCAAGCCAAGGCGAAAGCAGCTGAAGAGGAACGCCGGCGCCGCGAGAAGGAGCGTAAGGCCCGTGAGGCGGAAGAACGCGCTCAGCAAAAGGCCCAGCTGGAAGAACTGAAGGCGAAGGAAGAGGCGCTGAAGGAGAAGCAGCGGCAAGAAACCATTGCCCAAGCGGAAGCCGAGAATAAGGCAGATACCGCCGCAGCCGCGGCTGAGGCCCCGCCTGCGCCTGCACCTGCCGCCGAGGAAACACCGGAACCCGCACCTGCGGCTGAAGAGAAACCGGCTGAAAGCGAGCCGGCCCCGGACGCGCCTGCGGAAACCGAAGCGCCGGAGCCCAAGAAATCCGAATAAGCCGTGCGAACGGATGCGCTGCCACCGGCGCGGCACACCCGATGCCGGTGGGCAGCTCCGCCCGCACACTCATCTCTGAACCGAAAAAGGAATAGAACTATGTCTACGATATCAGCCGCTCAAGTTAAAGAACTGCGAGATGCCACCAATGTCAGCATGATGGAATGCAAACGCGCCCTGGTCGAAGCCGGCGGCGACAAGGACAAGGCCATGCGCCTGCTCCGCGAAAGTGGCTTGGCCATTGCCGGGAAACGCGCTGAAAAGACGGCCAACCAAGGCCTGATCGCCGCTGAAGTATTGGACGGCGGCAAAAAAGGCGTCATGGTCGAGGTCAATTGCGAAACCGATTTTGTCGCCCGCAACGAGGACTTCCAAAAGTTTGTCGCCGGCCTGTTGACCGAGGCCCGGGACTATGCCGACGGGGAGTTGGCGGATGCTGTAAAGGATCAGTTAGCGGACCAGATTGCCGCCATCGGCGAAAACATCGTGGTCCGCCGCAATGCGCGCTTCGTCTGCGAAGGCGCCGGCCACGTGGCCAGCTACATCCATCTCGGCGGCAAGATCGGCATCCTGGTCGAAGTGGGTTGCACGCGCGACGAAACCACGGCGCGGGATGAATTTCAGGAATTGGTCAAGGACATCACCTTGCATATCGCCGCCAGCAATCCCGGCTACCTGCAGCGCGACGAGGTACCGGCGGATTTGATCGAAGCCGAGAAATCCATCTTTGCGAAGCAGGCGGAAGGGAAGCCGGCCAATATCGTCGACAAAATCGTGGAAGGCAAGATCGACAAGTACTACGGCCAGATTTGTCTCTTGGAGCAAGCGTTTGTGAAGGATGCCGACCTGACGATCACCCAATTACTGGATTCGAAAGGCAAGGCGCTGGACGATACGCTGACGATTCGCCGCTTCCTCCGCTATCAGATCGGCGCCTGATCATCCCGCTGACGCGCGAGGAACAACGCGCGTTCACGTGCGGTATCGCGCAACAGGCCCAGTGCCTGTTGCGCGTTTAGTTGATACGGATCAAACTGAGGGCTGAGGCCGTAATTGGCCAGAATCAGCCGGTCCACCTGATCCGAGCGGACATACGCCATAGACCACTGGCCGAATGCGCGCTCTTCTATCGGGCCATACGACAACAAGGTGACCCGGGAATTGCGCGTGTCGGTGAGGATCAGTCCGTACAACACATTTACCGCATCGCGCGGCCCCTCCAGGCACTGCAAGAAGCCGCGGCCCGAATAACAGAGGGCACCGGTGATGCCCCGATCCACGTTGTTGCGCCGGGAAACAGCGAGGATGTCTTCGAGATCTTTGGGCCCGCATGCGCGGCTCATTCGACTGACATAAATCAGTCGCACCAAGCTGTTGCTGGCCACACTCATGTCGAACTACTGCTCCCGCTCGATCACTGCGCCCAATGCGCGCAGTCGCTTGTCGATCGATTCGTAGCCGCGATCGACAATTTCCGCACGCTCGATCACACTTTCACCTTTAGCACAAAGCGCCGCGATGATCAATGCCATACCGGCGCGAATGTCGGGGGTCGCCATCGAGGTGCCATGCAAACCGGCGGGACCAGTGACCACCACCCGGTGCGGGTCGCACGGCACAATCCGCGCGCCCATGGAGATGAGTTGATCGACGAAGTGCATCCGGCTTTCGAACATCTTTTCGAAGAACAGAATGGAGCCTTCGGCCTGGGTGGCGACGACAATGGCCACACTCATCATGTCCGAGGGAAACGCGGGCCACGGGCCATCCTCAATCTTGGGAATGGCGAGGCCCAGATCGGATCGCACAGCAAACGGGGCATCGCCGCGAACCTGAATCGATGCTGCGTTGCGCTTCCACGGCACGCCGATCCGCTCAAACGCGCGACCGATGATATGGGCCGTTAGCGGATCAACCTTGGACCGGATTTTCAGGCGTCCCCCGGTAACCGCCGCCGCAGCGGCGAAACTGCCCCACTCGATATGGTCTGGCTGCACGTCGTGCCGGGCCCCGGACAGGGATTCCACGCCGTCGATTTCGATTCGGTTCGTGCCCAACCCGCGAATGCGCGCACCCATCTTATTCAATAGCAGGCCGAGGTCCTGGATATGCGGTTCACAGGCGGCGTTGTAGATCGTCGTCCGCCCCGGGGCCAGCGTCGCCGCCATCATGATATTGCCCGTCCCGGTGACGCTGGCTTCATCCAACAGGATTTCCGCGCCGGCGAACCGGTGCCGCTTCAACCGGTACGCTTGGTCCACCCGAACCTGGACCCCCAATTGCCGCAGGCCATCAAAATGCGTGTCCACTCGGCGGCGGCCAATCACATCGCCGCCCGGCGGGTACAGGGTGGCGCCACCGTGGCGGGCCGTCAAGGGACCGGCAAACAGGATGGACCCCCGCACCCGCCGACACAGGTCACGGTTCAAACGGGTGCCGCGCAGCCCTTGTGCGCACAGGGTCACGGTATGCCCGTCCACCGCCACCGAAACCCCCAAGTCCGCTAACAGCTCCAGCATCACCAACACGTCATCGATCTGCGGCACATTGCGCAGCTCCACGGGTTGATCGGTCAGCACCGTCGCCGCCAGCATCGGCAGCGCCGCATTCTTGTTGCCGAGCGGGGTAAAGGTCCCCGACACCGGATGTCCGCCTTGAATGATTAACCGTGACATAGGCTTCCTTGAGCGTGGGGGGTGCGCACGCGCCTTATTCTACCGTTACGCTTTTGGCTAGATTTCGGGGTTTATCAATGTCCGTGCCGCGCGCTTGGGCGGCGTAATACGCCAACAATTGCAGCGCCACGACATTCACCAGCGGGGAAAATTCCTCGCACATCGGCGGCACATAGATAATGTCCTCCGCAAACGCCTGCACGTGGGTATCCCCGTCGGTCGCGATCGCAATGATGCGCCCGTGCCGGGCCTCCACCTCGCGCATATTCGACACCATCTTTTCGTAGACCTCATCGGTCGTCTTCGTGCAGATGCAAATCACCGGCAGGTACTCATTGATCAACGCAATCGGCCCATGCTTCATCTCGCCCGCTGCGTAGCCCTCGGCATGTTGATAGGATATTTCCTTGTTTTTCAGGGCCCCTTCCAGCGCCGTTGGATAGTTGAACCGGCGGCCCAGGTACAAGGCGCTGGGACCGTCGTGGTGCTTGTCGGCGATGGCCCGGATGTGATCGGCCCGCTCGATCATGTAATGGATCGCGTTCGGCACTTGTTCCAACGCCTTGATCCAGGCCTGCTCCTGTTCCGACGTAATCTCGCCGCGGGCGCGGCCCATGGCCATACTTAGCAGGGCAAAAGCCATCAATTGCGCCGTGTAGGCCTTCGTTGACGCCACCCCGATTTCCGGCCCGGCCTCGGTAAACAACACCGCGTCGCTCTCCCGCACCAGCGAACTGCCCGGCGCATTGCAAATGGACAGCACGCGGCAGTGCCGCTCACGGGCCAGGCGCAACGAGGCCAACGTGTCCGCCGTTTCACCCGATTGCGAAACCGCCACAAACAAGGTGTCCTGTTCGATGCGCGGGGATCGGTACCGGAATTCACTACCCAAATCCGTTTCCACGGCTAGTCCGGTCACATGCTCCAGCAAAAACTTGCCGTACATCGCGGCATGATAGGCCGTGCCACAACTGACAATCATGATTCGGCGAAGTTGCTGGAGATAGTCGGCCGACAATCCCAAGTCCGTCAGGTCCACGTGCCCCTTTTTATGCGTGTGCTTTTCCAGCAATCCACGCAGGACCCGGGGCTGTTCATGGATCTCCTTCAACATGAACGTCTCGAAGCCGGCCATTTCCGCCGCTTCCGGTGCCAGGTCCACCGGTTTCACCTCCGGGGTCAACGCCTGGCCGTCCAAGTCGAGAATCCGGACGCCATCCGGCTGCAACACCGCCATCTCCCCGTCATTCAGGTAGATGACCTGATCAATATGGTGCACGATCGCTGGCACATCGCTGGCGATAAAGTGGGCATCCGCGCCCAAACCGACGATCAACGGGCTGCCGAGGCGCGCCGCATAGACCGTGTCCGGTTGATCCGCGAACAAGATCCCCAGCGCATACGCGCCCCGCGCCTGTTTCAGGGCCTGTGCAATCGCGGCCTCCGGTGACGCCGCCCCGTCTTTGAGGGCCTGCTCAATCAAATGCGGGATGACCTCCGTATCCGTCTCTGACAGAAACGTATGGCCCTGCGCCTGCAATTGCTCCCGCAACTCCTGGTCGTTTTCGATGATGCCATTGTGCACCACCGCAATCCGGCCGCTGCCGTCCAGGTGGGGATGCGAGTTGCGGACCGAGGGTTCCCCGTGCGTCGCCCAGCGCGTATGCCCGATACCCGGACGCCCTGTGACGGGGCGCGCATCCAAATCCCGCTCCAACTCTGTCAACCGCCCGACACACTTGCGGAAGACGATGCCCTCCGACGTATGCAAGGCGATGCCGCCGGAGTCGTATCCGCGATATTCCAATCGCTTCAACCCGTCCACCAACAGCGGCACCGCGTCTTGTGGCCCCACATATCCAACTATTCCGCACATACCCAATTCCTCATTCGATGTCCTTTGCCCCCGAGGTTATGCCGGAATCCCGGAGAAAAGAAAAGGCCGGAAACTCAGTGAGTCTCCGGCCTCTTCCGAAACTATGCGCGGTCGCTATTACGGAACGACAACCGTCAAGCCTTGGCTACGCTGGGACGGGTTCATATTGCCCCCCGTCAAATTTTGTGCGCCACGCAGCGAGAAGGCGGAGCCGCCTTTCAACACCGCCACCATACCGTCATTACCAAACGGTTCGCCTTGCAGCGTGATTTCCGTATCGGTATCCGAAGGCAGGGTGGTCACTTGGGCATTCTTCGTGAACAGGAACGTCGTACCTTCCGGGGCATCGTTGAGGCCAAGCACCAGATTCCACGCATTGGCTTCATCACTATTGGCGATAAAATCGCTCGGGTCGGAACTTTTCACCGGCCGCATGCCGCGTGCCGAGAAGAAGTCGAAGGACACCGTCATGACGCCGGAGGTGACGATATTGACGAACCAATCCGTCGACGTCGCGAAATCGCCGTCACGCGGCCAGGACGAGTAGCCACCACCCATCACCATATCATCCATTTGCCCGGCGAATGCCGATTTGTAGATGTTGGCACCGTTCGAGACTGTTTGCACCATCGCCGCGCTGACCAACGCCCGATTCACCGCCGGCACCAAAATCGCTGCCAACATCGCAATGATGGCAATCACCACCAACAGCTCAACCAGCGTAAATCCGCGTGCCTTGTTCCATAACTTTTTCATTGTATTTCTCCGTTTTGCACCAGCCGATTCGGCGCAAAAAGACAACCGACACACCGGCTTATGATTATTTCCCGCAACCACGGCATAAGATACACGTTAAACCAGACTTTCGTCAATAGAATGGTATTGGTTTTTAAGACTACCGAATGCATCGCATCCCTCTTGCAGTTTAGCGTTTGCAGCCTATACTTCTGCCATGAAAACAAACACCTTGCTGCTTTGGTTTGAACGCGTCGACCCGATCATCGCCGGCTGGATGTCCCGGCACGGGATTATGTTGTTGCGGATATCTCTTGGGATCATTTTCCTTTGGTACGGTCTGCTCAAGACCGTCGGCATCAGCCCCGCCCAGGAACTTGTGGTCAACACCGTGTACTGGGTGGATCCCGCTTGGTTTGTCCCCTTCCTCGGCTGGTGGGAAGCGCTGATCGGTGTTTGCCTGCTCTATCGTCCACTGGTGCGCATCGGCATACTCCTGCTCGCCTTTCAGATGCCGGGCACCTTCCTACCGTTGGTCCTGTTGCCCGAGGTGTGTTTCACCTCCATCCCGTTCGGCCTGACCATGGAGGGTCAGTACATTGTGAAGAATCTGGTGCTAATCAGCGCCGCCATCGTCGTGGGCGGCACCGTCCG
>SKLK01000166.1 GCA_007123265.1 Kiritimatiellia bacterium | reverse complement strand
GCCGCCCGGCATGTGCGCGGCCGGGTCATCATGTATGCGGATGCGGTGACCGATTCCATGCGTCGCACGATCGAAACCACGACCGCCCGGCGCGCCGTGCAGGCGGCCCACAATCAAGCACACGGGATCACGCCGCAACAGATCCAAAAGCTGGTGCAGGAAAGTCTGGCCCGGCCGAAGCCGGACGCAGAAATGGAGTTGGACCGGGCCGTGTTAAAGGAGGACGGCACGGATTACGATGCGCAGGCCGTGATGCAGGATCTTGAGCGTGAAATGCTGGAAGCTGCAGACGCCCTCGAATTTGAGCGGGCAGCGATTTTGCGGGATCAATTACGCGAATTGCGCCAGGCACATGGTGGAGAGCAGGGTGCCAGTAAACCGGCGTCAGCGCGCAAGCCAAAGGCCACCACCGAGCGGGTGATCCGGCGTAAGTCCGGGCGCAAGGCTTCATCGCGGCGGCGCACCTAATGGCCCGAAGACGGTACCTGCGGCTTTCGGTGCTGGCAAAAATTATCTCGCCAAGACCGGGTAAACCCGACACCCTCGCACGCGAATAGGAGAAAAACTGATGGAAAGCGCTAATAAAGCGAGAAAAACGAAGATCATTGCGACGTTGGGGCCGGCCACGAGCGACGCCGATACGCTGGCGGCGATGGTGGAAGCCGGAGTCAATATTGCCCGGATCAATATGAGCCATGCGACGCCCGACCAGGTGCGGAAGAATGTGGAAACGATCCGGTACGTCTCCGACTTGTTAAAGCAGCCGGTCGGCATTCTCATGGATTTGCAGGGGCCGGCCATCCGCACGGGCGATCTGCCCACGGCGCTGGATCTGCAACCGGGCAATCGTATCGCTCTGACGGTGCGGGGTGAGGTGTCGGAGGAAGAACACTCTGTAGATGTCAATTACGAGCACTTGGTCGACGACATCAAGGTCGGTGACGTGGTGCTGGTGGATAACGGCGGCATTCACCTCAAAGTGCTGAGCAAAAAGCGCAACCAGTTGACCTGCGAAGTGCTGACCGAGGGGGTGCTGGGCAGTCGCCGCCACATCAACTTGCCCGGAGTTCGCGTGAAATTGCCGGCCTTGACTGACAAGGACATTCAGGACGTGGAGCTGGGTATTGAATTGGGCGTGGATTTTATCGCCATGTCCTTTTGCCGTGAGGCTGAGGACGTGCTCAAGTTGAAGGCGATTCTGGACTATCGCAAGGCCAAGCAACGGGTCGTGGCTAAATTGGAGGATCAAGAAGGGATCCGCAATCTGGCTGGTATTATCGAGGAAGCGGATGCGATCATGGTCGCGCGCGGCGATTTGGGGATCGAGTGTCCCTACGAGGAATTGCCCATTATCCAGCGCCGGATTGTAAAGGCCTGCGTCACCGCCGGACGACCCGTCATTGTGGCCACGCACATGCTGGAATCGATGATCGATAACCCTTCACCGACGCGCGCCGAAATTACCGACGTGTCGAACGCCGTATTCGAGCAATGTGACGCAATTATGCTGTCGGGCGAAACCTCCGTCGGGAAGTATCCGTTGAAGTGCTTGGAGATCATGGACCGTATCGCACAGCGGGTCGAACGCAGTGGCGGGGCCAATTATGCTGAACACGCCCGCTTGGACACCAAAGGCGCCAAAATGGTCAAGGCCGCCGTGGTGATGGCACGGGAAATCCGAGCCGATGCGTTGATCGTCTTTACCCGCTCCGGTGGGATGGCCCGCAACGCGGCTTGGTTGCGTCCGGAATCCACCCCCTTGTATGCGTTCACGGATCGAGAGCGACTGCTGAATCAGTTGACGATTCACTGGGGTATTGCGCCATTTATGATGGCCTTTGAAGATGATCCTTCGTTAAACGTGGACCATGCGATTGATATATTGAAAGCGCACGGAAAATTGAAAGCTGGTGATACCGTGGTGGCGGTGACAGAGGTGTCTGTGCGGGGACGGATGATCGACACGATCCTCAGCGAGACGGTGGAATAGTTCAATCAACCCGTTGCTTTTGAATCGGCTTACTCGCTATAGAGTTCCTCTACTTTTTCTTGAAACATTAACGTGATCGACCGCAAGTAAGCGGCCCGACGAGGCTCGCTTTGGAACAACGCAGCCATGTCTGTGGCGTTTGGTTGGTCGATTCGAGGGTGTGTCTGCAGCAAATATCCAAGTGTGTGCAGTCCCTGCATGTCGGCGCTCAATAGCCGTACCATGGCTAGAGAAAAAGGCACTGGGCAGGAGGATGCGCCGACTAGACTCTCTATATCGTCTTTTTCGACGCGCTGAGATGCGAACCACCGGGTCCAATTGCGTTGATGAGGGTCTTCGGCGTAGTCCGGTGCTAGTTCCAGCCACACGGCCATCAAGTTTTCCCATTCTCCGATAGTCTCAGCCCAGGTCGTTTCGGTGGGGGCATCGATAAAGGTCTCTACGGTCACCAAGAATTGGTCCGTTGCTTGCCGCGTCGGCTCCCATACCATCCCTGTCGGAGCTGGCGAGGCCGCATCTGTTTCCACCAGGAAGCCCAACGCCCCTATCACCAGCCATGCGCTCATTCGTTTCATCATGATTTCCTGCTCCTTTCCAATCAAATCGCCTGTGTGTCACCTCGTATGGGGTCAGCCTCAAGGACCAAGACAAGGCGATTCGTGGCCCTCCGGCCTGCGTAAGTAACCAACTAACGCCTTGGTGGCGGTCGTTGTCAAGTTTGGATCGCTCAATCATGAATCATTCGGCAAGGTGTAGGGATTGGTCCACGTCTAAACATACCGCCTTGGGAGGTATAGGTGGCTGTTGAAACCGTGCGCTGAGGGACGGCCCCTAATTCCGATCTGCACAATCCCCGGAGAGATCGTGGATTAGTCCAACCGGGTGTCGCGCAACATCTTTTGGATGGCCTTGAGGGAACGCGTATTAACGACGTGATCCTTGGTCAGCCACCCGCGGCGAGCCTGGGCGATGCCCGTCGCCATATGCACGGCATCGTGGGTGCTGTGCGCATCGGTATTGATCACGATGGGTACGCCCTCCTCCTTGGCCAGTTGACAGTAGGATTCGTTAAGGTCCAGGCGTTGCGGATTGGCGTTGAGTTCGAGAAAACAACCCCGTTCACACGCATGGGCGATCAAGCGGGGTACGTCGACGGGGTAGGGCGGGCGTGCTAACAGCAGGCGCCCGGTTGGATGCGCAAGAAACGTGGTGCACGGGTGATCCAACGCCCGCATGATCCGCTCTGTCTGCTCTTGGGCGGATAAGTTGAATTTGCTGTGTACGGACACAATCACAACATCCAGCTCCCGCAGAATCGAGTCGGGCAGATCCAATGATCCGTCCGCCAGAATGTCGACCTCGATCCCCTTAAATATCCTGAAGCCTTTCATTTGCTGATTGACGGCATCGATCTCCTCGAGTTGTTCGCGCAACCGGCTCTCGTTCAGTCCGTTTGCAACGGTGAGTCGCTGTGAGTGGTCTGTGATCGCCAAATATTCGTAGCCCGCCTCTTTTGCCGATCGCGCCATTTCTTCGATCGTATTTTTCCCGTCCGACCAGCGGCTATGGGCGTGGAGGTTGCCGCGGATGTCGTCCAGTTCAATCAGTTTGGGCAAGCTGTGTTCAGCGGCGGCCGCCAATTCGCCGCGATTTTCCCGCAGCTCCGGCGGGATCCACTCCATTTCCAACGCCGCAAAAATCGCTTCTTCCGTCTCCCCGGCCACGGCGTTCTCGCCATCGAACAAGCCATATTCGTTCAGCTTCCATTTGCGTTGTTGGGCCTCCTTACGCATCGCAATATTATGGGCTTTGCTGCCGGTAAAGTAGTGCAGCGCGGCGCCGAAGCTTTCCTTCGGCACTACGCGCAGGTCGACCTGGATCCCGGCCTTCAACCGCATGCTGGACTTCGTATCCCCATGGGCCAAGGTGTCCTGGCGATCTTCGTAGGCGAGAAAATGCTCCATCACCGCTGCGGCATCGTCCGCCCAGACCAGAAAATCCAAGTCGCCGATCGTCTCCCGCCCGCGCCGGTAGCTGCCGGCAATCGCCACTCGATGCACACGGGCGCACGCCTGTAAATGGGTTTGCAGAGCATCCGCGTAGGGGATCACCGTCGCGCGCAGGAACCGTCGCGACGAGTCGGTCTGCGCTTCAATAGCGGAAAGGATCTGCTTTTCTGTCTTTTCCCCTAAACCGGCGAGTTCGCGAATCTGCCCCGCTTCAGCTGCTTGCTTGAGCGAAGGCAGATCCGTGATCTTGAGTTCGGCATAGAGCTTCTTCACGCGCTTGGGGCCAAGGCCCGGGATAGTGAGCAGGTCGGTAATGTGCGGCGGTAGACTTTGCCGCAATGTATCGATCGCGACGGAAGTGCCGGTGTTGACCAGCTCCGAAATCTTGTCCGCCAGATCCTTGCCAATCCCGGGCAGCTCGGTCAGATCCTTCTCATCCGCCACCCAGCCGGCCAGTTCATGGGGCAAATCTTCAACGATTCGGGCGGCGTTGCGATAGGCACGAATCCGGAAAGGATTATCCCCTTTAATTTCCAGTAAGTCCGCCGCCAGTTCGAATTGACGGGCGATATCGGCGTTTAGCATCGGCATTAAGTTCTCCTTGTTCGCGTGCTGGCAGTGAGCGCGCAACGCACCTCGGTCAAGCCCCGGATTGGCAAGCGATCGTTCATGATGCAGCGTGAAGGGCGGTGTGCAGGGTGTGGCACGATAATTGGCCCGGTGCCGTGGACGCGTCCAAATGGCCATAGGCCAGACACGAACCCAATTGCGGGAAACGGATCCGGGTTGCCTGGCCCATTTCGCCCATCCCGATGACGCACAGCGGGTGAGGGATTGGCGAATCGGTCAACAGCGCCTCCAAGCGCTGTATATCCGTTGTACTGTTGATGTGGCTCGCGAGTTTGACGATGCCACGTTCGTACACCGCACCGTTACGGACGATCTCGCGCAAATCGTCGACAGGCGGTGTGGCGTCAAAGTCATGATAGGAAATCACCAAGGGTTTATCCAGCGCACGGGCGGCTTCGATGATCTGCGGCAGGAGGGGACTGCGCTGTTCGATGTCTACGGCGGCACAGCGTTGCAGCGCCGCCATAAGAATCGGTTCGCGCGCCGCATCCGCCGCGGTCCAGTTTCCACCTTCCGCCGCCAAGCGCAGGGTGGCCAAAACGGGAAAGCCGGCCCGTTGCAGGGTGTCCACAGCCACCGTCCAGGCCGTGTCGGGGCCAATCAGGTCCAGACGCATTTCGATCACATCCCATGTGGGCACGGGGGCGATCGCCAAGGCCTCCACCGACGCCAAATCCGTTACCACCCCGACCACACGCGGGATGGCGCCGATGGACAAGTGATCAAATTGAATGTCTACCGATTTCATTCTGATTTACATACCACAGATCGCGCATCCATCGGAAGCGCAATCCGGGGAGGGCCAAGGCCACGTGCGCCGCACCTATGGCTGGAGGACCTGTTTAGCCGTACTGTACGCTGATGATACGATGCCGAGTGTGTCAGGTTTACCCCAATACCGCGACGCACACGATGGAGATGCAGATCGATGCAACGACTAAAGAATCTCATATTACCTTTGCTGCGCCAGGGACTGTCTGAACACCGGGCGGCCTCGGCGTTGGCGTTAGGCATTGCGATCGGTGTATTTCCAATTTACGGCATGAGCACCTTGTTGGCGGGTGCGGTGGGGGTCTTGTTCAAGATGAATCTGCCGATTCTGTTGGCCGGCATGTATGCGATGACGTGGGTGAAGCCCTTGCTGATTCTTCCGTACCTTCGCCTCGGTGAAAGCCTTTTCGGAGCGAGCCGAATGACGATATCTTTAACGGAATTGAGTCGGCGTTTTGCCGAAGATGCCTGGTCTACCTTGCACGAATTCGGCTGGAGTTTTCTGCATGCCATTTCTGGCTGGATGATTACGCTGCCACTGATTCTACTTCTTGGCCACCGCCTATTTCTAATGACGATCCGCACTTGGCAGGCCCGCGCATGAGTCGGCTCAGATCGCTTTCCTCCCTGCCGACACACGCGACCATTCAAGATTGATTTCATTGGCCGACTGTCCTACCCTAAACAGTTTGGTATGGATAGAAATGTGTTAGACAAGGTGTGTGGTATGCGTATCGGATTCAGGCCTCGCTGGGCGATGTCCCTGTTCGTGGCAGGGCTGGTTGTGTCGGCCATGGCCGCAGCGCCATTTCACGGGACCCGCGAGGTGGTGATCCATGAAATCGCGTGGATGGGCACGACCCAATCAGCGAACCAGCAGTGGTTGGAGCTTTACAATACAACGGATGAAGTGATCGATTTGGACGGTTGGCAATTGCGCTGTCGGAATCGCACGTTCGAGATTCCGTTGCAAGGGGAAATCCTGCCTCATCGCAGTGTGGTGTTGATCCAAGAAGCGCATCCTGAATTGCCCGGTGTCCCCATCCACATGACGTTTTCGTACCGCTTGAATCCCGAGGGGGAGCGACTCATCCTGGAGGACGCCCGCGGCCGCGTGGTGGATCTGGTCGACCGCTGGTATGCGGGGGATGCAGAAACCGCCGCGACCATGCAACGGCTCTACCCGTACCGGGCGGGCTACCGGGGGCGTAGTTGGACGACCTCGACCATCCGCTATGATGTGGGCTACGGCAGCCCGGGCTTCCGCGACAACACCCGCCAAACCCGGCAAGCCTTGCACGCGGTGTATCACGGGCCGGAGGCCATCAATGTCTATTTCAACCAGCCGGCGCTCACTGAATACGCGAAGCCCGGAAACTTGGCCAACCACCGGGTCGACATGGAGGAGCGGTTCCTGCACCGCATCCACCAAGCAACCAACCGGATCGACATCACGCTATATGAGTTGAACCTGCCCAATTTGGCCAATGCATTACTTGAAAAGGCGGCCGAAGGCGTGTTGGTAAGGGTGGTCGCAGATTCCAAGGCGCCCAGCCTGGACGATCCGGAGCGGGTGGAGCGGTGGGAAGTGGCGCGCATGCATTTGGAGCGGCTTAAGCGGGGTGCCGACGGGGTAATCGGTACAGACGATGATGTCCGCGTATTTGCCAATGTCCCCATCTTCGCCTTTGAAGGCGACCGCGCTCGGCGTGTCGCCATGGGCTTGCCTCCGACGGCCGATGATATCGAAGAGCAGGAAGTGCCCATGGGCGCAACAAAACGAACCGGACGCCTTCTGACAGAGGGGGAGCGGCGGGATGATGGAAGCTTCTATCGGCCGGGCGCGCAAATGCATAACAAGTTCATCATCATCGACGATCGATGGGTGTGGACCGCGTCCATGAATTTCACGGTTACGGACCTGTACGGGTCCGAATGGGCGATGGCGCGCGGTCTGTTGCGGGGCAACTCCAATAATGGACTCGAAATTCATTCCCCTGAAGTCGCGGCTATTTATCGCGCTGAGTTTGAGCAGATGTGGGGCGACAGCGGTGCGGTGCCGAATCCGGATCGCGCGCGGTTTAGTGGGCGCAAAAGCGTGGAGGATACACCGAACCGGGTCACGGTGGGCGGACGAAAAATCGATATTCTATTTTCGCCCGGCTACGATGTGATTACCACCATCACTGATTTGGTGCGGAACGAGGCGAAAGAAAAAGTCTATTTTTCGATTTTCGCATGGTCAGACTACGAATTGGAACGGGTGATGAAAATTAAATGGGAAGGCGACGATGGCCATCAACAGGGCGAGTTGACCGGATTTCAAATTCGGGGTTTGACCCAGTTTTGGGAGGATTGGTGGTCGGCGGCCATCAATATGACCGGGCGCACACCGGATCAAACCTCGGACATCAATCCCAACATTCATTGGAACCATCGTCCGCCGGTATACCGGCCCAACGATGTGCGGCGGCTGCACCATAAATACATGTTGATCGATCCCGATACGGAGCACAATCCGGTCGTGATTACCGGCTCGGCGAATTGGAGTAATAATGCGAACAGGATCAATGATGAAAATACGCTGTTTATCTTTTGTGGTCGCATTGCCAATCAGTATGTTCAGGATTTTTATGGCAGCTTCTCCCGGGCCGGCGGTACGTTGCCCCCCCCGCCTGAGCACGCATCAACGCCATGACCGGTGGTGGCCTTGATGAAGACGGTCTCGGCATGTGATTTAACCCCGTACAACTCGTACCGCATTCCCGCACAATGCGAGACGGCCTATTTCCCGGACACCATCGAAGATGTACTGACCTTGGCCACACAAACCTTGCGGGATCGTCCGTATGTGTTGCTCGGTAGCGGGCATAACGTAATTTTGGCGCGGACCCAGTACCGGACACCGTTCGTCATTTTCAATGGTCACATGGACTGGATCCGGGTGCGAAATACACAAATTGAAACCGGCGCGGGCGCGTTCACCAAAAATTTATGTGAAGTGGCCGCGGCCCATCACCTGAGCGGCCTCGAAGTGTTTTATGACATCCCCAGCTCGATGGGCGGTGCGGTGGTCATGAATGCGGGCGGACATGGTGAAGAGATGGCGGAACGTATCGCCCGGATTACCTACCTCGATGTACCGGCCGCAGCGATTCGGGAATGTGATGCCGCCGGCGCGGAAATGACCTATCGCAATAGTCGGTTCCAAAATCAATCGACCTGCATTGTGCTGGCGGTGGAACTGACGCTAACGCCTGGTGATCCCGCCGCCATCCGCGAAAAGATGGAGCGGATCAAGGCGGAGCGATGGGCCAAACAGCCGCGGGAATTCCCCAATGCCGGCAGCGTATTCAAGCGGCCGGATGGGCGCTTCGTCGGACCGATGATCGATGAACTCAAACTGAAGGGGTTGCAGGTGGCCGGCTTTCGGGTATCACCGAAACACGGCGGCTTTATTGAACGGACCGGGCCGGGCACCGGCCGTGATTTGCTGACCTTGATTCAAACGATTCAGGAACGGGTATACAACGCCTACGCCATCGAGCTGGAAATTGAACAACGAGTGATTGACGTGGCGTAGAGACGACAAGCGGACGCCCTAAAAGAATGCCTCTTGAACCAGCCGGTAGAGCCGTCGCTGGCGACGGGCCGCTTCTTTTTTTATTTCGTGCATCGTCTCGTTATCCATGTATATACTGAAGCCATGAAGGTCGTCGCTGGCATAGGTGCCTATACGCTCAAGAAATTGGGTTCTGTGACCCATCTGGCCGCCTTGGCGGTGGGCGTTTTAACGGTCGCCGTCAAGCCGCGTTACTGGCGGCAATCCGTCCGTAATGTGCTGGCCCGGCAGATTCTTTTTACCGGCGTGGAGGCGACCCGTTTCATTTCCCTGATTGCCGTGTTGGTGGGGCTTTCGATCGTCGTGCAGGTGCAGTTGTTGTTGAGCCGTCTGGGACAGTCGGAGTTGTTGGGACCGATTCTGGTGGCCGTCGTGGTGCGGGAGCTGGGACCGTTGCTGACCAACTTTGTCGTCATCGGCCGCAGCGGCGCGGCCATCGCCACGGAG
>SKLK01000145.1 GCA_007123265.1 Kiritimatiellia bacterium | reverse complement strand
GCGATGAGTTGGTCCACCGCCGTTGTATCCAACGGCGGGGACTGCCACTGTTTCGCCTTCATGGCCACGGCTTACTTGGCCGGGCGCGTCTTGCCGCTCTTCTTCTTGGCGCCGGAGGTCGATTCCAGGCTCGCCTTCTCTCCACGCTCTTTGTCCTTGTGCCACAGCAGGACAACCGGCGTGGCGACAAAGATGGAGGAATAGGTACCGACCAGAATACCAATGAACAGTGCCAAGGCAAAATCCTTGATCGCGCCGCCGCCGAACAGCAACAGCATGGTCACGGTGATCAGGGTCGTGATCGAGGTGAGCAAGGTACGGTTCAAGGTCTGGTTGATACTGAGATTGGCGATCTGCGCGTAGGACTTGTCCTTAATCAGCGTCAAATCCTCGCGTATTCGGTCAAACACGACAATGGTGTCGTTGACCGAATAACCGACAATGGTCAAGAGCGCGGCAATGATCGGCAGACTAAGCTGGTTGCCCAGCAGGGTAAATATCCCGATCGTGATCAGGACATCGTGGGCCACCGCCACAATTGCGCCGAGTGCGAAGGCGAATTCGAAGCGCAGGGAGATGTAGACGACGATCCCGACGAGGGCCCAAACCACTGCCATAATGCCTTTACGGCGCAGGTCCTGCCCAACCTGAGCGCCGACACGATCCTCTTGGACAATGCGGAACGCGGCATCGACGAATTGCTCGGCCATGACGGATTTTGCCAATTCCCCTTCCCCGTCCGGCACATTGATGCGGAGCGATTCCGGGGTCAATCCGGTTTCATCACGTTGATATTGGACAAAGGCATCGCGAATCCCGGCGTTGAGCAACGCCTCCCGAATCGCGTCCTGCTCGGGGCGATCATCAAAGCGATAGACCAACGACGTGCCACCGGTGAAGTCGACACCGAAGTTGTCTTCGCCCTTGTTAATGAAGACCGCCCAACTGGCGACGATGACACCGATCGACAGGATTGCGGCAATTTTACGTTTGCCGATGAAGTCGATGTGTTGATCCTTGAGGATCGAGAACATTTTGATGTGCTGAATGGAAGTCTTGTACGCCACCAGCTCGAACATCAACCGCGTGATCACGAGTGCGACGAACATGCTGACCACGATGCCGGCGCTGAGCGTGATGGCAAATCCGCGGATTGGTCCCGATCCCTGCCAGAACAGAATGACGGCAGTAATCAAGGTGGTTACGTTGGCATCCAAAATGGTGCTGAACACTTTTTCGTAGCCGGCCTCGATAGCGCTGGCGAGGCGCTTGCCGATTTTCTGTTCCTCGCGGATACGTTCGAAAATGAGCACATTCGCATCCACCGCTATACCGATCGTCAACACGATACCGGCGATACCGGGCAAGGTCAGGGTGGGCAAGCCGTCTCCGCCCCCGCCGCCGGTGATCAAGCCCATGAAACCGGACACAATCAACATGCCCAGGGGCAGCAGCAGGATGTCGAGGATCAGGGCCAGATTCGCGATCACTCCAGCGAGTAGATAGTAGCCGACCATAAAAACGAGAACGAGGACGCCGCCGATGATAATGGCGCGCATACCACTTTCCACCGATTCACGTCCCAGGGTTGGGTCCACGCTGCGCTCCTCGATCACCTCGAAACGGGCGGGCAAGGAACCGGCGCGCAGGACCAGGGACAACTCGCGCGCCTCGGCGACAGAGAAGGCACCGCGGATAATCGCGTCCCCGCCATAAATGGCCTGGCTGATGAACGGGGCCGAGTGCAGGACGCCGTCGAGCACGATGGCCATGAAGCGTTGGCCGTCCATTTGCGGGTTGCGCTCGCCACCGGGCGCGTAGGCGGCGGTGAGTTCGCCGAAGCGGCGGGCGCCTTGGCGGTCAAAGGTGAGGGTGACGATGGGTTGCCCGAATTGTTGGTAATCGATGCCGGCATTGCTGAGGCTTTCGCCGGTTAATTCGGCTCGCTGCTGTACGAAGTAGGGCTCGTAGTAGAACGCCCCTTCTCGTCCGCCGCGCATGAGCATGAAATCATGGCGTGGTGGCGCTTCAAACTGGCGGATCGACGCCATAATTTCGCGCTCTGTTTGGCGGTCAACGCGACGAAATTCGTCGGTGCGCACGTAGACGCGGCGGCCATCGGCCAACTGGGTGAGCCGGTGTCCGGGCGGCTCCAACTCGTTTTCAAACAGACGCCGGACCAGGCGCGCGTTGTCTTCGTGAACCATGCGGAATTCGAGGAAGGCGGCGCTTTCAAGGGTGCGAATCGCCCATTCCCGGTTTTCCGCGTCGAGGCCGGGTATCTGAACGACAATACGGCGATCGTCCTCGGTAAAGATGATCGGCTCGGATGTACCCATTAAGTCGACACGATTACGGATCACCTCGAGGGAGCGGTCGCGGGCGTCGCGCGCGGCCTCGTGATCGTCTTCATCGACTTGCACTTCGAGCAGGAAGCTGATACCGCCTTGCAAATCCAGACCGAGATTGATCTTTTGCGAGGGCGGATAGACCAGGGCGATGGAGATGCCCAAGAGGCAGATCAGCAGCAGCCATTTCCAAATTGCATGTTTATCCATAATTACACCTATCGCTTATCGTTGCGGCACATCGGCCGGGATATCTTCACCTTTATTTAACACCTGGGTCACCGCGCCACGGATAACGTCCACTTTCACTTTGTCGGCAATCTTGATCGTCAATGTATTATCGGAGGCATTTGAGACTACGCCGATCAATCCGCCGCCGAACAGGACCTTGTCGCCGGTCTTGACGGCGGCCAACAGGGCGCGTCGCTCCTTTTCACGGCGCTGTTGAGGCCGGATGAGCAGGAAATAGAAGATCAAGACCATCAACATCAGCGGCCCGAACATGTATATGGGCGACTGCTCCTCTGCCGCACCGCCCCCGGCCATGGCGAAAACTGAAAAAAGGATATCCATGAATTCCTGCTCCTATCGTTTATCTATTCTGCTGTAAAGATTTATGCGCCGCCACCGGCCGTCATGCCGGCGTACCGCGCATTCGATCCTGATGATCCTTCCGGATCTCACTATAATTTTTCAAAAACGCGTCTTTGTACGCGCCAAACGTTCCCGTCTGAATCGCGGCGCGCACCTCCTGCATGCACTGGGCATAACAGGCCAGATTGTGCCACGTAATCAGCCGTGCGCCAAGCACCTCCCCGACATTGCACAAATGCCGGATGTACGCCCGCGTGTAGGTGCGGCACACATAGCAGTCGCAGGCCTCGTCCAACGGCCGGTCATCGTCCTTGTACACCGCCGCCTTGACCGGGTACCGGCCCATGCGGGTGAATACCGTGCCGTTCCGGGCGAACCGGGTCGGCATGACGCAATCGAACATGTCCACGCCCAATGCCACCGCCTCGACGATTTGGGGCAGGTATCCAACCCCCATCAAGTAACGCGGCTGCTGCCGTGGCATATGCCGCGCCGCATGATGAACGCTCGGCAAAATCAATGCATCGGGTTCACCAACGCTGACCCCGCCAATCGCGTAACCATCCAACTTCAGTTCACGAAGCGCTTCTGCGCACTGCTGACGCAAATCCTCATGCACACCGCCTTGGACGATGCCAAACACCAGTTGGCCGGGCGCCCGTGGCTGCTCTGCACATAAAGCCGCCCATGCTAGGGTTCGATCCACCGACTGGCAAGCATAATTCCGATCGCACGGGTACGGTGGGCATTCGTCAAAGACCATGGCAATATCAGAGGCTAAACCGCGCTGGATCCGCATGGATTCGACCGGCCCCATAAAGCGCGGGGCGCCGTTGACGTGGGACTTGAAGCGGACGCCATCGGCCTCAATCTTGCGCAGTTCGGAGAGGCTAAACACTTGAAACCCGCCGCTATCGGTCAAGATCGCATGCGGCCATGCCATGAACTGGTGCAATCCGCCGGCGGCCTCGATGCGTTCGACGCCCGGCCGCTCGCCGAGGTGATAGGTATTACCGAGGATAATGCGATACTGCATCGCCGCGACCTCTTCGGGGGTCATGGTCTTGACGGTTGCCTGGGTGCCTACCGGCATGAAGACAGGGGTTTCAATGACCCCGTGCGCGGTCGTTAACCGTGCGCAGCGGGCGTCGGAATCAGGGTCTTGATGGGTAATCTCGAACTGGCCGATAGCAGGATTCATCGTGTGGATATCCGGTAGAGCGTCAAAGGTAACCTCGGCACTACTTGCGTCGCTCCGTGGCCGCCTGCTCCAATAGCGCGCGTTCTTTGCGGGTCAGGCTCTGCATCCCTTCGTGGGCGATTTTGTCGAGGATTGCGTCAATTGCTGCCGGGGAAATCGCGGACGACTCGCGTGGGGCATCTTCGCGGCGGAGCACTTTCAGGCCCGCTGGGTTCCGCGGGCTCCGGACCAGTCGAATGCGCAATCCTCCTTTGCGAAAGGCCACATACGCGAACATGTAACCCGCCACCAAGCCGGCCAGGTGCGCGGAGTGGGCGATACCGGAGCGACCCGTGCCTTGGGTCATCCAGAGGAATTCCAGGCCGGCCAGAATTGCGGCCAGCATCCAAGCCCGCAACGTGATCGGCAGGATGAAGAACACCAGCACCGTGATGTGACGCTGCGGGAATAAGGCGACGAAGGCGCCCAGCAGGCCGAATATGGCGCCGGACGCACCAATACAAATGTCCTGTGGCCCGGCCAAGGCCAACCAGCCTAGCCCGCCCAGCAGACCGGACACAAAATAGACCCAGAGAAAATTGCGGCTACCCAGCACCCGCTCCACCTCGGTACCGAGGAAATAGAGAATCAGCATGTTCATCATCAAATGCACGAGGTTGCCATGCAGGAACATGTAGGTGACGAGCTGCCAGAGAAAGAAATCGGCGCGGCTCAGGCCGAAAATTCGTTCTGCCGCAAAAGCGGCTTCCGGCCCGAGCAGGCGAATGATCTGCGCGTTGCCTACCCATTGGAGGATGAAGACCAGCAGATTAACGACCAATAGGACGCGCACCACACCGGTTAGCGGCTGGGCAAACAGACCGAAAGACTGATTATAGGTTGATCGATACAACGTGTCGCCTGACTCAAAAAACGCGTTTCTCTACGCGCCAAAAGTTTTCACCTGCCACAGAATACGCTACACTGGGCCCCATGCAAAATCCGGATATTAAGGGTTACGCGATCATTCGTCCAATCTTTCAGGGCGGCATGACCGATCTGTATGTCGCCAAAACGAACCAGGACACGCGGGTTGTGCTGCGATTTCTCAAGGAAATCTACGCGCGGGATCGCGCGTTGCGCAAACGTTTCCTGCATTCGGCGGACATCCTTAAGAAGCTTCGCCACCCCAACATTGTGCAACTGGTCGAGGCCGGCATGCAACAGAAACGGCCCTACATGGTGCTGGAGTACATCGAAGCGAAAACCTTGCGTGAGCGCATGGTCCAGCGCGATCCACAGGTGGTGCAGGGCTATCTACGGATTCTGCGCCATATGGCCGAGGCCCTGTACACGATTCATCAAGCGGGCTATTTGCATTTGGATTTCAAGCCCGAGAACCTGTTGTTGACGCATTCCGGTCGACTGGTTGTGATCGATTTCGATTTGGCTGTCAAACGGGGACGTCGGCCGGTTCGTCTGCGCAACGGATCAGGAACGCCGGCCTACGTCGCGCCCGAGGTATTGGTGACCCAGCGCGCCGATGAACGGGCGGACATCTTTAGCTTCGGCGTGATTGCCTACGAACTGGTTACCCAGCACAAACCGTTCGAACGCAACTCGATGGACGCCTCGATCATTGCTCAAACCAATCCTGACACACCGCCTTTACCAATTGAGCGTTTCGCGCCGGATCTCCCGCGTGCATTGAAGGAGATGATCGGCAAATGCCTTGCGAAAGACACGGCCAAGCGGTATCCTGCCGTCAGTTTGGTGTTGAAGAGTTTGGACGCAATGCGATGACGATGACGTACATGGATGATTTGGATCGACGCCGGTCGCGGGCCGGCTGTTTTGCCTTGATCGGGCTGGCGGTGCTGGTCGTCGGCTTGGTGGCTTGGTTCGCCTGGGGCCGCCGGGATCGCGGGTTGGAGCCGGTGGCCGCCGCGCAAGTCGATCAAGCGACCACAGACGTGGTGGCCGCGTCGGGACCTGCCCCGGAAAAGGCCGAGCGGTCCACACGTCGTACTCAAGCGGAACGCGGCGCTGCGCCTCCCCCCGCCGATGATCAAGGCGCGGTTTGGTTACGGGAAGCGAAGGCGGCCCGGGAAGCCAATAACTTGTTGCAGGCGCGGGAGCTGGGCTGGCAAATTTTGGATGAATCAAAAGACCACGCCGCGCGGGAAGGCGCGAAGGAATTGCTGGGCGAGGTGAACATCGAATTGATCATGAACCCCTACCCGACCCCGGAAAAGGAGCCCTATACCATTCAATCGGGTGATTTGCTGTATCTCATCGCGCGCCGCAACAACATGAATCTGGAACATTTGTTCCATAGCAATCGCATTCGCGGTCCGATTGAGCGGCCGGCGATTCGGGTGGGCGACGTGATCCAGCTTTTCAACGGCTCCTTTTCCATTGAAGTCAGTAAGAGCCGGAACGAAATGATCTTGTACATGAACGATCGCTTTTTTAAACGGTATCCCGTGGGCACCGGCGAATTTGGCTCAACCCCGGTCGGCGAGTTCAAGATTGTCAACCGTCAGAGCGAACCGGTATGGTACCGCCCTGCCGATGGTCGCGTCATCCCGTACGGGCATGAAGAGAACCTGCTGGGGACGCATTGGCTTGGATTCAATGTGCGCGGCTACGGCATTCACGGCACATGGCAGCCGGAAACCATTGGGCACCAGCTTAGTGACGGCTGTGTGCGGATGTTGAATGATGATGTAAAGGAAGTGTTCACGTTGGTGACCATTAACACACCCGTCGTGATTACAGAATAATGGTTTGGATGGCCCGAGGAGGCAGATTGTGGCAGCATACACCTTACCGTTCGAGAAACCGATTTCAGAATTAGAGGCGAAGTTGAAGGAGTTACGCTCCTTCAGCGAGGATCAGGAAATTGACGTGTCGTTGGAAACGCAACGCATGCAAAAGAAGATCGAGGAAACGCGCAAGAAAATCTATAGCGAATTAACCGCATGGCAAAAGGTCCAGGTGGCGCGGCACCCGTTGCGTCCCTATACCATGGACTACATCCGCGCGATGGCCACGGATTTTCAAGAGCTGCACGGCGATCGCCTGCATCGTGATGATCGCGCCATTATCGGTGGCTTTGCCAAGATCGACGGGGAGCCGGTGATGATCATTGGCACGCAAAAAGGGCGTGACACCAAGAGCAATCTGGAATGCAACTTTGGTTGCGCCTATCCGGAAGGCTATCGCAAGGCGCTGCGGTTAATGAAGCTCGCCGCCAAGTTCAAGGTGCCGATTGTGACCTTGATTGACACGCCCGGCGCCTTTCCGGGAATTGAATCGGAGGAGCGTCACATCGCCGAGGCCATTGCCCTGAATATCCGTGAGATGTTTAACCTGGCCACCCCGATCGTCGTCGCCATCATTGGTGAAGGCGGCAGTGGCGGGGCATTGGGGATTGGGGTCGGCGATCGCATTCTGATATTGCAGAACGCCTATTATTCCGTCATTTCCCCCGAAGGCTGTGCCGCGATTTTGTGGAAGGACCGGACATATGCGGATAAGGCCGCCGAGGCGTTGAAATTGACCGGGCCAGACCTGATCGAAGCCGGACTGGCCGATGAAATTGTACCGGAACCCTATGGCGGCGCGCATTCCGATCCCAAAGCCATGGCCACGCTGCTTAAACAGGCCATTCTTGAGAATCTCCGTCAATTGAAGTCCCAGCCGGTTGAGGCGCTACTGGAAGCGCGCTACCAGAAGTTCCGCAATATGGGTGAGTTTCTTGTCAGCGAAGCCCCGCTTGACGTCGATCGCGACGACACGAACGTCGCTGAGTCGGAAGCGGCGGCGCCAGAAACAGAACCAGAAGCGGACCCGGACGCACCGGAGTCCGACTACGCCAACGACGAGGGGCTGGACGAGGAGTCAGCCGAAGATCGGCTGGAACCTGGATCGGATGCGGAGCCCGCTGAGCCGGAAGCGGATGAAGCTGCGAGCGAACCTGAAGCAGAGCCGAAGAAAGAGTCCTGAGTTTGTTCGGGCTAATACGGTTGTCGCCCGTGCAATGCACGCGCCAACGTGATCGGATCGGCGTAGGCAATGCCGCTACCTGCGGGAATTCCGAAGGCGAGCCGGGTTACGCGTACTCCCTTGTTCGCTAACTGTTCCTGTAGATAGGTCGACGACGCATCGCTTTCCACGTCACTATCAAACGCCAAAATCACTTCCTTGACGGGCGCCTCGTCGAGGCGCTGCATCAAGCGCGCCAGTTGCCGGGGTGCGATGTCCTGTCCCTGCATCGGTGACAGCTTGCCCATCAAACAATGGTATCGTCCCCGGTAGCTGCCCACCGCTTCCATTTGCTGGATGCTCATGGGATCTTCCACCACGCACAGAAGGCTGTCATCCCGACGGGGATCGGTGCAGAGATGACAGGGATCCTGTGTTTTGAGCGTCAAGTTTCCACAGCGCCCACAGGTCACTACCTGCTCGTCCACTTCCTGAAGTGCGTGGATGAGATCACGAATCATTCCATGCCGATCTTTCAGCAGACCCAGGGCCATGCGTTCCGCTGTCCGCCGACCAATGCCGGGCAAACGGGCCAAGCGGCTGATTAATCGCGTCATAGGTTCCGGCCAATTCATGTGAACACCTGCCCTGGCAAAACCGCATGGCCGCACACATAGGCGGCTGCCGGCATGACTGTTTTGCCTTCCGGTTGCACATCGAGTAACCGCAGGCATTGTTCCCCCGTTGCCACCAATACGCCTTGGTCATCGCAGGCACGCACCGTGCCCGGCACGTCTTTGCATGCCGTGGGCACCACCTCCGCCCAGTGGATTTTCAGCAAGCGGTCATTCGCGTAGGTGAAACAGCCCGGCCACGGAGTAAAACCGCGCATCCGGTTGTAGATTTCGCGGGCTGGTCGCTGCCAGTTGACGCGTCCATCCTCCTTGTTCAATTTATAAACTGTCGTCGCCTGAGTTTCATCTTGTGGCTGCCGCTGCGCCCGGCCTGCAGCCAGTTTCTGCAAGACTTCAATTAGCAACGTGGCCCCCAACCTCGACAAAATGGGAGTCAACGTAGCCGCCGTGTCTGTGTCGGCGATGGGCTGTGTGCGCTGCGCCAGTAGATCCCCTGCATCCATTGCCTTGCTGACGTAGAGAATCGTCACGCCGGTGGTGGACTCGCCATTGGCCACGGCCCACTGGATCGGGGTGGCGCCGCGATACTTGGGCAGGAGCGAAGGGTGAACGTTGATCGCCTCCAGTGGTGGAATCGCCAGAATCGATTCGGGGATATATTGTCCATAGGCTGCGACAACAATGATGTCCGGCGCTAATTCCTTGATCGCCGTCACCGCGTCCGGC
>SKLK01000229.1 GCA_007123265.1 Kiritimatiellia bacterium | reverse complement strand
CCGACCAAGGCGTAGGCGGCAAAATGCATAATCGCATCCGGCCGGGCGTTCAGGACCGCTTCGCGCACGGCTTCGGCGTCACGTAAATCGCCCTGCACGAAATCCGCGCGCGTGTCAATGGCCGCGCGATGGCCTAGTTCCAGGTTGTCGAACACCGTCACTTGATGGCCGGCATCCAGCAAACATTCTGTGGTTACACTACCGATATAGCCGGCACCGCCGGTAAGGAATACATGCATGATTCTTTATGGGTATATGAAGGCTGCGGTCACCGATCCCCGCAGCGGCATTTCATGGATCAACTTCCGGTTCGTCGTTCGGATCATCGTCAGGGTCAGGCTCTTGCGCGTTTGCCTGCGCTTGCTCGAGCGCCCACGTCATATCCTCCGTTTGCGCCCACACTGTGGCCGCCACGTAAATCGGGCAGCGTTGTTGCAAGGCGATCGCCATGGAATCGCTGGGCCGGGCATCGATTTCGGCCACGTGTCGGCCCAGTTCATTTTCCTGCACCAAATAGAGGCGGGCAAAGAAGGTGTCCTCTTGCAAATCGTTAATCACCACTTTCTGCACCCGGATATCCAGCCCGGCCATAATATTGGCAATCAGATCATGTGTCAGCGGCCGCGGCTTCTTGATTCCATGTAAAAACATCGTGATGGCTGCGGCCACACTGTGATCGACAAATATTGTGATCGTCTTATGGCCATCCGACAAGAAGACCCCGCACCCGGTCGGGGTGGGTACCAACCCCTTCACTTCCACTTCTACAGGTGCTGTGCTCATGACATGTTCGGTCTTAGATGTCCCGGGTAATCCAGTAGATCATAAAGTAGATGAATAGCATCAAACCGGCTGAAGCAATGGTATCCATGATGTGAAACGATGACGCAGTTTTCCGAAATCGTCAACCCAAGGCCAACGCGCTTACAGGCTGCGAATCGCCGCCGAAAACTCCAAGGCACGATTGCGATCTTCCTCCGGAAGCATCGAGAGCACCGCCATCACCTCATCGAGCAAGTTACTGGCATCCCTCCTCATATTCAATGCCAGGTAGAGTTCAACGACATTCAATTGAATAATCGGGTTGTCCGGCTGCAGTTGCAGGGCTTGATGCAAGGCGTCGCTGGCCTCCTCGTACCGTTCCGTACGCATGAGGATGACGCCGTAGGTCGACCAGGCATAGGCGTTGCGGGGGGCTTGTTCGAGCGCCCGCCGGGCCAGGGGATACGCTTCGTCATACGCCCCTCGCAGTTGTAGCAACCACGCCAAATCGTTCAGGGCTTCAGGCATCTCAATGCGTTGCAAGCTGCGTCGAATCGAATTTTCCGCCAGCGCAAAATCGCGCCGCGCCGCTTGAATCGTACCGAGGATATAATTGGCCAGCGGGTTGCCGGAATCGATCGTCAAGATGGCCTCCACGTGGCGACGCGCGGAGTCTTGATCGCCCTGCATCACATCGAGGCGTAGAAGCTGTTCCAGGGCACCTACATGACGCGCATTGCGCCGAACAATGCGGTTCAGGGTTTCCCGCGCTGCGGGGAAATAGCCGAGTTGATATTGGGCCCGCGCCATGGTTAACAGAATCTCGGGGTCTTCACTGCCCAAGCGGCCCATTTGGGTCAACGCGCGTTCAACCGCCTCGTTGTCGCCGGCTTGCTGCGCGATGATCAAACGCATACCCCATGCCCGGGCATCCTCAGGTCTCGTTTGCAGGTGTCGATCGATCAACTGACGCGCGTCGTCCAGTTTCCCTTCCATCAATGCCAGAATGGCAATTTCGACCACCAGATCGCGGGTGCTTACACCGGCCTCGGTAAGCGCGTTCAAATGCGTTCGGACCTCGTCCCGGTTCCCCCGCATCACCTCAATCCGCAACAAGGCCAACCGTGCGCCAAGATCATCCGGATTCTCCTCGAGCAGTTCGCGGTACACACGTTCGCCTGCTTGCTGCTGCTCCAAATCGCGCATGTAGAGTTGGCCCAGCATATGGCGCAATTGCGGCGAACGGCCCACGATTCCCATGGCCCGCTCCACGTCCGCCACGGCCGAGCGCAGTCGACCGGACAAGGCCCATGCCATCCCCTGCTGCACGTAGGCGGAAGGATCACGTACGTATCCGTATTGGGCCGCCAAGGCATAGAGGTTCACGCGTTCATCGCGATGTTCAATAAAGTCCTCCAGCTCCGCTTCCAACTCTTCGGCTTCCAAGCGCTCCTCGCGCAGCGCCAAACTCAATTCGTTCATCAAGGCGCTGAGATTCCCATCGTCAATCGTCCGCGCCGAGCGATAGGCCTCACTGGCGGCGTCGCTGTAGCCATGATCCTCCAGGAATACACCCGCGTTGTTCGCGACTTTGCTCACGTGCCGACGCAGCCAGACATCATAACGGTGCATCGGCCGGCCGGGCGCAACGGGCGGCACCGCCTGAATCGCCTGCCAAAACGCCTGATGATCGGCCACATACGAATCGATTTCAGGCCGTTCGGCCGTCCGCGCGCCTGTGAACAGGGCGCGTTGCGGTACGGGGTAAAAACCTGTTTCGACCCAAATCTCCGGGACCGCCAAGATCGCCAGACGCTGTTCAATGTCGGGATCGGTTTCCAACCATTCATTAAGCACCGGCCCCAAACCAAGCTGGGCCAGCCCTTGCAACCGTTCGTCGGCCATTAGCGAGGCCATGTACCGCAGATAGGCCGGTATCCGCGCCAGTTGCGGATTGAGAATAACAATGTCCTTGCCTTGTTTAGCGGCCGCCAAATAAATGTTCGCATCAAGCACCCCGTTGGAAAGCAACCAGGTACGATCGCCCATGCTTTCAACCACGGCATCGGCAAACAAGAGGACTGAGCGGGACTGTCGCCCATCCGCCGCAGCCATGTTGCGGATCGCGGCGGCGAACAAGCCAATCGCCAAAACCGTGACCCAGCCGATACGCAGCCCCGTGCGCCATACCGGGCGCTGGTCCGTGGCCACCCCGCGCCGACCGGACGCCAACGCAAACCAGTAGCCGGCCACGTAGCCAAACCAAATCGCCGCGACCAAATACGGGAACACCAACTGCGTGCCGTCCTCGAGAATCCCCAAGGGAGACGGGCTGATGTTGAACAGCAGTATCCCGCCCAACAAGGAGACCACCACATGCAAAAGGAACGAGCCCACCCGCCCCGACCAATCATTCGATGACGACTTCGCCACCGCCACCACCACGAACCAGGGCAGAATGGTCGTCAACAAAATCAACATCCAACCCGCTTGCTGGACGGCGACCAAAGCCGTCCGCCCCTGGTCGCGCACCAGAATCCAAAGCAACATATGAAACGCTTCGATCTCGCGCCACTCGTAGGCGGGCGACAAATAGAAGCGAAAGGCGGCCGGAATGATCACCAGAAAGCCCAGCAAGGTCCACGCACCCAGAACAGTGACCATGCGCAGTGACAACATATCGCGCTGCCAAAGGCGAATCGCCATCAAGACGCCAAACACAGGCGCCGCCAGAATAAACGCAGCCGACTGAACCATTCCCACACCGTACAGGACCGCAAACAGATACAGCAGCCGTCGACTTTTGCGCTGCCAAATGAGCAGAAACAACGCCGTACAGAAAAGCATAAACAATACCTCAAACGAGAGATAATGCGCCCGCGTGGAGACCGTCCAAAAGGGGATGGAAAAGGCAAAGAACAAGGCCGACACCAGCCCGGACAGGCATTGGCACTGACTCGCGGAAAACACCGACCGCTTTTCTTCAGCGGTCTTGTCATGCGGAATTTGCGCCACGATCACGAATAACAAGGCTACGGACAAAGCCCCGCACAGGGCGCTGAAAAGATTCAACCGGTAGGCCAGGTCCCCGACCGGTATCGCGGCCAACACACGCACCAGCACGCCCCAAATTGGCTGCAGCAAGGTGTCGAAGGGGTCCAAGCGCGCGTGGTAGGCAATCAAGCTGGCCGATTCACCCGGGAATCCTCCGGGACTGAGCGTGATCCAGTAGACCACGAACGACAGCACAAATAGCAGTGGCGCAAAGAGAACGATATACGATTGCAATTTTTTGTTCATAACAAAACCAGCCGGTGGACGATGCACAAAACGACCAGACCGTGTCGTAAAGTCGATAGCTTAGCCACGCCTTGGCAAAAAAGCAAGAGCCGCCGCGGAGCGCCAGCAGGGCCAATACGTTCTCCGCGCTACCTCTCTTTTGTAGAACCATTGACACACAGTTTCTACTAAGTTGGAGGGGCGAGCTCTGCGAGCCCTGAGGCCACACAGGACTTTCTATGTACCGATGCATAATCGCGGCGTCGCGGAGCTCCGCCCTCCAGCTTGTCGCTAACCGTGTCATGACAGCCGTTTGCGGAGAACTGAATGACCCTGAGAGCGTCAGCCTCGTGAGCGATCATGGCTGAAACACTATCGCGGCGTGGCGCGAGCGCCCACCCTACAGAAAGAACTGCGTCTGGAATGCCGGACGCCTCACGAGCGACTCGCTTGCCTCCGCAGCAGCGCTTTAGCCAATTGCTCGCCGATTTCCCGGTATTGCTTTTGGGCCAGGACCCGGGTGCCAATCCGGTTAAAGGGCACGTGCAAGCTCAGCGCACTTACGCCCAGCACACGCGTCGCATAGTCCAAGCACGTCCCCGCCGCGACCGGATCCGGCTCTGCTACGCGCTTGAAGTCGGTATCCGCGTAGGTGGCCCCCAATTCCTGCTGAATCACGTGCGCCCACTTTTCGCTGGCCTTTACTTGGTCCGGCGCCTGGTCGGCCGCGGGCAGTGTGGCATAGACGCCGCCTTGATAAAAAGGAGGCGCCGCCCGCAGGTTGAGGACCAGCACCGGTTTACAGGCCTGACTCCAGCGCTGCAAATCCTGTTGATACACCGCCACTTCGTGCCGCAGCGGCGGCACACACCATGCGCGCCCGATGTCCAATGGATACACACTGCGCCCGTGTACCCCGCGCTCCGCCGCATCCGGATCGGCCACGGGAACGGTCCACACCAGGAAGGGATCGCGGGACACGCGCGCCAGTTGCTGCACGCATCCACTCCACACCCATTGGCCCGGCGTATCGGCGGCATATTCGCCGGCCAACAAATAGAGCCCCTGCCGCCGGCCGTCGGGGGATCCATAATCATTGGACCATCGATGCAAGCCTACACCTTCCTCGCTCACCCCAATCACGTCCTCCCGCCAATAGCCCTTGCATTTTGACGACAAAGCTTTGCGATCGGCGGCATCAAAGGGAAAACATAACGCCACCTCCACACGCGGCGCCGGATAGGGAATCGTCCAGGCCAGCATCATTCGCCCGTCCTCCTGCCGTTGCAATTCGCCCGTCGTGCAGCGGTGCCAACCTTGCCCGGACGGGGAATAGACGGGAATCAACCGGAGCGCCTGATCGGGATCCGCCCACTCATGGACGTGCCGCAGGCTGATCCGAATCTTGGGGGGCGGCGAGGCCTCAGCATCCGCGTGTACAGCAAACCGAAACCAAAGCGCCTCCGATCCCCCTTTCGGCAAAGGCGAAAAGTGGACTTCCGGCATCCCCTCCTTCCGGACCACCTCCACGTGACCTGCATTGCCACCCGCCATTTTTGTGTCCACACGCAATCCCATACGTTTTCCTTCCCTTGCAACTGACCCCCAGTATCCGGCAAAACATTCGGGCTGACAAGCGATCATGCAGGCGGGAAAGCCGACGAGATGATCGAAATTGCCTCCGACAATTAATCGTGGCATCCTGCCTGCTTGATGTTGGGTCACTCCATAGCCGAAGCGTTGGATCAAGTACGGCAGTTGCAGCATGCCGTATTGGAGCGAATCCGTTTTCACGGCTTTTCCGGCCCGACCCGCGCCATATCCGGTACCGTCGCCTTGGCGATGGCGGTATTGATGTCGACGCCCTACTATCCGCAATCCGCCCGCGCCCATTTACTGGGCTGGCTCGGCGTGCTGTTCGTCGCGCTGGCGCTGAATGGTGGAGCGTTGATCTACTGGTTTGTACACGATGCGGGCGTGCAGCGGAACCCGCGCCGGTTGCGGCCCGTGCTCGATGTGGTGCCACCGTTGTTCGTGGGCGGGGTCTTGTCCATCGCCCTGATCCTGCGCCAGCAACCGGACCTGTTGTTCGGGATCTGGATGCTGATGTTCGGACTGGCCAATCTCGCGTCGCGTCACGTCCTGCCGCGCGCCATCAATCTCGTGGGCCTGTTTTACATCGTCTCCGGCGCCGCCTGGATCTTGACGCCGGGGATGTCGTTTATGCATCCCTGGCCCATGGGCATCGTCTTTTTTGCTGGCGAATGGGCCGGCGGCCTTATATTGTATCTGGATCACAAACGGATGGAACAAGCTGCCCCGCGATTCTTTGATGCCGATGAAACGTATACGGAAGACTCCTGACACCCGCTGGCCGCATGCTGCGTTGAAGCAGGTATTTCATGAACCCAGCCGCATGGCGATAGCCACCGCCCTGTGTGCCCGCGATCAAGGGCTGGCCTTTGGCGAACTCAAGCGCCAGTGTGGATTGACCGACGGCAACCTCAACCGCCACCTGCTCACGCTCCAAAATGCGGCGGCCGTGCGATTGACCAAACGACAGGAAGGTGCGCGAGCCGTCACGGTGATCCACATGACCCAAACCGGGCGGGAACAATTTCTGCAGTATCTCAAGGCTTTGGAGGACATTCTAAAACTCACCGCCAAAGAACTGGCCGCCGAGGAATCCATTGCCAAATCGGGCGAATTATGGAATCTTTCCACATTAGCGCCGTAAGGTCGCTTTTTTTTGGGCGACATACTTTGCAATACAAAGCAGCGATAAACGCATGATGAGTGGATTGAATTTGTGATGGTGATAGCGACTCAAACGCCAGGAATAGAAGCCATAGGCCTTTATGTGCCGCGCTATTTTGTCGATTTAGCGGACTTGGCCGAAGCGCGCGGTGTGGATGCGCGCAAGTTCTCTGTCGGCATCGGCCAGGAAAAGATGGGGGTTCCGCCACCCGACGAAGACGTCGTCACCATGGGCGCCAGCGCTGCCCGCGAGGCGTTGGAGCAGGTGGATCAAGACAAAATTGACACCCTCATGTTCGCGACGGAATCCGGCATAGACCAGTCCAAGGCCGCAGCAATCTATGTGCATCACCTGCTCGGCCTGCCGCGCAACTGCAAATCTTTTGAGATCAAACAAGCCTGTTGCGGCAGCACGGCGGCGCTGCAAATGGCTCTCGCGTTGGTCGCCCAAAAACCGGACCGGAAAGTGCTGATCGTCGCATCCGATGTGGCGCGCTATGGACTCAACTCCAGTGGTGAACCCACCCAAGGGGCCGGGGCTGTGGCGTTGGTCATTTCGGCGCAACCGCGGGTGATGACGCTCGACCCGGAATGGGGCGCTTACACGGAAGACGTGATGGATTTCTGGCGGCCGAACTACATGGATGAAGCGGTCGTCGACGGCAAGTTCTCGATCAAGGTGTATCTCAAGGCCCTGACCGAATCCTGGGCTCAGTATGCGCGGGAATCGGGACGGACCTTTGCCGATCATGATCGCTTTTGTTATCATTTGCCGTTTACGCGGATGGGCGAAAAAGCGCACCAGCAATTGGCAAAGTTGGCCGGGGTAACAGAACCGGACATGAGCCTGCTGGCACCCGGCTTGCACTACAATCGTATCATCGGTAACAGCTACACCGCGTCGCTTTACATCGGCTTGATTTCCATGCTGGAAAACACGGCCGCAGACCTCTCGGGCCAGCGCGTCGGCTTGTTTAGCTACGGGTCCGGCTGCATGGCGGCCTACTTCAGCGGCGTCGTTTCAGCAGGCTATCGACACGCGCTGCGGATGGACCGGATGCAGACGCAATTTGAAACGCGCCAAGCCCTTACGGTGGCCGAATACGAGACCTTCTATCAACACGCCCTGCCCCGCGACGGACAGCGATACAAGACGCCGCACCACACGACCGGACCGTTTCGCTTGAGCGGCATGGAAAGCCACAAGCGGCTCTATGAAAGTACGGTCACCGCCGCGGCCGAGCCAACGAACATACAAGTCGCCGCCGCGGGGTAGCTCTCCTGTCGGGAGCCACCGTCTGCGCGGACCACCCTGTCGTGAGGAGGACCATGCCACCATGAATGATTCGCTCCGCTTATTGCTCGTGTTGCCTATTTTCTTCACCGCTTGCACGACGCTCGCTCTCGGGCCCATCTCTCAGCCGGAAGAGGATGAACGACCGCGGGGCCTGCGCGAGACCTTGGCGCAAGGCGCTGTGACGGCCACCCGCCAGGCCGCAACGCCCGATGGCTTCTTGCAGCATGACGCCATTCGGATCCCATTGCCGCCTGATGCCCAGCGCGTGGAGCGGGCGCTACGACAGATGGGGTTGGGTTCGGAAGTCGACCGGGCCGTACGAGCGATCAATCGCGGCGCCGAGCAAGCGGCCGCCGAAGCCCGGCCCATCTTTCTTCAGGCGATACGCGAGATCACCTTTCTTGATGCGCTGGCGATCTTGCGCGGAGAGGAAGACGCCGCGACGGCATATCTGCGCCGGACCACGGAAGACACGCTCACCGAGCGGTTTCGCCCAATCATCCACGATGCGCTGGCCCAGACTGGTGCCACTCGGATTTACGGGGATATCGCCCGCGCGTACAACGCCGTTCCGTTGACCGGACGCACGATCGACCCCGACCTCACCGGCTACGTCACATCCAAAGCGATGGACGGCCTCTTCCACCTGATCGCACAGGAGGAAGCCCGGATCCGTACCGATCCCCTCGCCCGCACCACCCGTGCCATGCGACAGATCTTTCAGTGAGGGGAGGCGGGAATTTATCGCCCGCTTCAGGAATCAGGCTGTGTAGTAGATACCGGGATCAAAATCTCGTTGCGCCGCATGAATGCGGGCACAAAGGGGGCATTGTAGCGGGCCCATACGGTCTCTCCGATCACGTCCCACCCTTGGCTTTCGATCCATTGCTGAAGCGCTACTTTGTGTCGGTGATAATTCTTCTCGCTCCAGCGTCCTGCGTAGCGCACGGCCGCCACTCGCTGCGCCGGCCGCTCGCGGATCACGATATCCGGATGATCGGGAACCGGCAACGTCTCCATCGTGTACGAGGCCGGCATCATGAAACTGACCGCCCACTGATCACCAACCGCCTGCTGACCGACGGGTGCAGTCATGGCAATGGTCTCGCCCGCCCGCCGCGGGCTTACCGGCGCGGTCATCGCCACACGATCGCGCGGCTGATTATCGCCCGCGATATACCGGTACAAACTCCCGAACGCCCGGTTCCCCGCTTCTTGCATCGTGCCATCAACCAGTATTTCGGCCACGAGCTGTGGCTCATAATCGCGTAATTCGAACCGGTCCTCTTTGAGCCGAACCTCGTAGGCAGCTTCTTCCACAGCGTGGGCATTCATAGCCAATACTCCCATCACCACCACGGCCGAAATGATGATACGTGCCTGATGTGTTAACGTACTTGTCATAGCCT
>SKLK01000107.1 GCA_007123265.1 Kiritimatiellia bacterium | reverse complement strand
GTCGAGCATCCGGGCAGCCCGGCGAGCAGTCGCCTGACCTATGCACTGATGTTGCCGAACGGCAGTACGGTACATCATTCCTTCAATACCGACACCAGTGGTCGCGGGCAGTCGGCGCCCATCGTCCTGCCGCAGACCGGCCGCTACGGCGTGCGGGTATCCCGCAGCCAGGACTATCGCGGCGAGTATCGCTTCCGCGTAACCACCATACCGCCGCACATTCAAATGGAGCAGGAAAACAATAATTCGGTGGCGGCTGGGAATACGCCGGTCTATGCCATTTCGGCGGGTCGCCAGGAAGCGACCATAGCGGGATACATCGGCCTTGTCGACACCAGCGGCGATTATTTCCGCATCGGTAATCTGGGAGTCGACACGGAAATTCGCCTGACGATGACGCTACCGGACCGCAGCGAGCTGGTGCCCATCCTGCAGGTCTATCGCGACACGACGCTCGTCGCCGCCAGTGAGCCCGGCGCGACGAACTTTAACTGGATGGTCACGGACGAGGCCTTTTACACCGTGCGAATCCATGCCCATGCGGGCGCGGGTTTGTTTGCCCAGTATGTTCTCGAAATCGTAGTGGCGGACGAAATCCCGCCGGAGGTCACCGCTCTGACCCTGCCCGCGGAGGGCGCGACGGTCCATTCCCTGATTCATTCCTTCTCCATGACGTTGTCCAAAGACATGACCGTCGCCACGGTCACCAATTCCGACCATTACGATTTGCGTAATGCAGGGCCGGATGGCGTGTTTGGCACGGAGGATGATGAGATTTATCCTATGACGGTCACGTTCAGCGGCTTGACGGCAAGCTTCTTCCTGCCCCAATCGCCTTTGCAGGCGGGCGACTACCGGTTCACCGTATCCACCAATCTCCTCGACCGCTCGTTGAATCCGTTGGCCGAGCCCTATGTGCGGAGCTTCACGATCACCGGTATGGACCGGTTCTTCGCCGACACGCCGGACAACGACACATGGATCACGGCCCTGCCGTTAAGTACGAACCTCGTCAATCAGCCCTCGGGGTCCTTACTAAACGGCGGCGATTTTCCGGCCGGGGGCCATGTCTGGGATATTCGCGTGGCGGATCTCAACGGCAACGGACACGACGATCTGATCGTGGCCAACGCAACGCTCGACCTCGTTCGCGTGTTGCTGGGCCAGGGCGATGCCACCTTCGTCGAGCACGGAGCCTATCCCGTCGGCAGCAACCCGCGTGGCATGGCGGTGGCGGACTTCAACGGCGATGGGTATCCGGATGTGGCCGTCGCCTGCATTGCTTCGCATGACGTGCATATCTTGCTAGGGAACGGCGACGGATCCTTTGCCGCCTCCACTAACTACGCAACCGGGACGCAACCCTTGGCAATCGCCACGGGCGATTTCAATAACAACGGCTTCATCGATCTGGCTGTGGCCAATTACGGCTCAGCGACAGTCAGCATTCTCTATAACCAGGGCGATGGCACGTTTGCAGCTGCTGTTTCGTATGCGGTACAAAGTCAACCCTATGACATTGCCGCAACGGACCTGAACGGCAACGGACGGCTTGACCTGGCCGTAGCCAATTTCAATTCCCACACCGTCAGTCTGTTGTTCGGCCAAGTGGATGGGACATTCAGCGAAGCGGTACATTTGCCGACAGGCAATAATCCCATTAGTTTGGTCCTCGCCGATTTCACCGGGAACAGTGTGATGGACCTCGCTGTGGTCGAGCGCCAGCCCCGCACGATCAGCGTCTGGCCGGGACTCGGTGATGGTGCGCTTGGCCCCGCTACATCCTACAGCATCTCGCGCGATCCGCGTCGCGTGATTGCGGTCGATCTGGATCAGGACGGGCATATGGATTTGGCCTTGGTCAGTGAATTCGATAATCGGCTTAGCACGCTACGGAATCGGGGCGACGGCACGTTTGAGCCCGTGTTGAACTACGGTGTGGGCGCTGCTCCTTACTCCCTCGCGACGGGAGATTTTAATGGCGACGGTTTTCCTGACCTCGCTGTGGCCAACTATAACGGGCAGTCCATTACTTTACGCCTTGGCACGCCCCAATATTGGATGGAGGAGGCCGGCAACGCGCCCGGCCTGCGTAGCGCGGCGGGGCGCGGCACCATTTCCCAGGGCGGTGACCTGGACCATTTCACCTTCTATGGCGAGGCCGGACACGCGGTCATGCTTGGCGTGCATATCCCCAGCGGTCAGCGCTATAGCCGAACCTCCTTTATCCTGTATCGCCCCGACGGTGGCGCCATCATTAACTACTCATCGCCTCAATGGGGAGAGGGCACCTCGGCATCTACCACATTGCCCGTGACTGGTCGCTACGTTCTGCGGGCCGCCAACGGATGGGACAGTTACCGCGGCGAGTACCGGTTCCGCGTCATTACGATGGCGCCACCGACCCAGCTGGAGTCGGAGAGCAATAATTCAACCAGTGGCGCGAATGTCCTCTCGTACGACATCATCCCGGGGTTGCAGCGGGCCGTTGTGGCTGGCTATGTCGGCGGCAGCGACACCAGTGGCGACTACTTCCGCATCGGCTTCCTCGGTGAAGATACCGAAATCCGCCTGGACGTCGTCCTTCCCGAAGACAGCACCTTGGTGCCGAAACTGTGGATCTATCGCGACGGCACATTGAGAAGCAGTTCCGAAGCTGGAAACACGAACCTCGTGTGGACCACGGACCAAGGCGGCACCTACAACGTCCGCGTCACGGCCGAGGATGGCGCCGGACTGTTCGCCGACTACGTGCTCACCATCGAGGCGGTAGACGAAACCCCGCCGGAAATCACTTCCTGCACGCTGCCTGCGGAAGGCACGAGCACGCCAAGTTTCATCAGCTCCTTCACCGTGGGTTTCTCCAAGGACTTGAGCGTGGCCACGGTGACCGATCCGGCCAATTACGATCTGCGGGCCGCCGGTCCGGACGGCGTATTTGGCACTGCCGATGACGATGTCTATAACGTGAGCATTAGCTTCAGCGGCGGCTTCAGCGCCACCTACACGATTCAGGATGCGCCGCTGCAGATAGGTGACTATCGCTTTACTATTTCATCGAACTTGATCGACCGGGCCTTGAATACGATGACCTCCGACTATGCGCGCGCGTTTAGCATCATCGGAGTGGAAGGCTTCATCGAGCAGATACGCGGTAGTGACACCATCGCGGGGGCGACCTCGCTAAGCCTGGAGCCAGCCATCCTGTCGGCCGGCAGCGTGTGGCTCGACCACATCGTGAGCACGGGCAGCAACCCTTCCCATGTGCTGGCGGGCCGTCTGAACGATGATGCGCACGACGACCTCGTTGTGGTTAATGCCGGTGCCAGCACCGTGACCATCCTGCTGGGCCATGGCGATGCTACCTTCTCGACGGGCGCGGTGTATGCGGTGGGCGCCAATCCCTATGGAGGAGCGCTCGGCGACCTGAACGGCGACGGTCACGAGGATATAGTGGTGGCCAACCGGGACAGCGACAACGTCAGCGTGCTGTTGGGCAACGGCGACGGCACCTTCGCGCCAGCGGTTCATTACGCCACCGGTGCGCGACCGCTCGATGTGGTCATCGCCGACATGAACACCAACGGCATCATGGATCTGGTGGTGAACAACTACGTAGGGCATAGCGTCAGTATCCTTTATGGGAACGGGGACGGAACGTTTGAGGCGCCCGTGTCTTATGCCGTGCAGTCACCACACGGCAAGGCCGTGGGCGATTTCAATGGCAACGGCCGCCTTGATATCGTGGCGGTAAGTTATTCCAACTCTGAAATCACTGTGCTGGAGCAGCAGGCCGACGGCACGTTCAGCGTCGGAGCGGTCATGCCAACGGCCGCGAACCCCGTCAATATCGCGGTGGGCGACTTGAGCGGGAACGGCATCCTCGACTTGGTCGTAGCGGAATACAATGCGAAGACAGCCAGTATGTGGTTTGGCAACGGTGACGGCACGTTTAGTGACCGTGTTGAATTTAATGCCGACACCAATCCGCGTCGCGTCATGCTCAGGGATATGAACAACGATGGATTGCTGGACGTGCTGGTGGTCAATCACGGTGCCAATACGTTGCAAATACGTTTGAACCGTGGCAACGAAGCATTCGAGTGGCGTCTCGATTATAACGTGGGCACAGACCCCTACGGCCTTGCCGTAGGCGATTTTAACGGGGACGGTTGGCTCGATGTGGTCACCGCAAATCATGGGAACCACACCCTTTCCATTCTGCTAGGCCAGGGGAGAGACTTGTTGGCAGAGAATCCTCCGGACAGTGGCCGCTGGGTCAGCCAAGCGCGAGGGCGCCGGGTGCACGGCAGCGATACGCGCTATTGGAGCTTCTACGGCGAGCCCGATCAATGGGTTTCCCTGGGTATTGAAATTCCGGGATTCCCGCGTTGGAGTCGCCTCAACTTTTCAATCCTGCGCCCCGATGGATCGGTGCTGCAAAGCACCACCATCCCGCAGTGGGGCCGGGGCCAAACCGCGCCGGTACAGTTGCACTCCAGCGGTCGCTATCTAGTCCGCGTATCAGGAGGCAGCGATAACTACACAGACGAGTATCGCTTCCGTCTATTCCTCACGGATTCGGAGATACACCATGAGACGGAAGGCAACGACACGATTGCTACCGCCAACGCCATCACCTTCGAAGAGATCGATGAGAACCATTACGTCGCCTCGGTGACCGGCTATTTACGCGTACCCGAAGACTTGGACTACTTCGCCCTCGGCACCTTGAGCAATGGAATGGCCGTTGTGTTGAACGCGCGCATCCCGCCGGGCAGCGATATCCAACCGATCGTGGGCGTTTACGATTCCACCGGCATGCGCATCGATCCAGCCCCCGGCAGCAGTCCCAGTGTGGCGGAAGTCTGGATACAGCAAACAGGCCAATACGTGGCCCTCATGCGTGGCGCAGGCGCGACCGGCGGCCTGAACACCGACTACATCATGGATATTCAAATGCTGCCCGCCGACGATATCCCCACGCCGAACTTGCAGGTGACGGAGGTCTATCCCCCGACCGCGCCCGACATCGTTAGTGGCGACCCCATCACCTTCACATGGGTCGTATCCAATACGCGGCCCAGCGGCACCGGCGTCTCGCTCTGGTACGATCGCGTGGTCATATCGTCTGTGCCGGAACTCGGCGCGCCCGGCGAAATTCTGCTTGGCGAATTCCCGCGTCACGGCGCCCTCGCTGGTCATTCCAGTTACACCAACACGCAGACCGTCAACCTACCCGATGGTATTTTTGGTGACTACTATCTCATCGTCTTTACCGATTCAGGCAACGCCGTCTATGAATCGATGTTGGAATGGGATAACGTCACCGCCTCCGACGAGACCTTTACCGTGGCCATGGCCCTGTATCCAGATCTGGTCGTCGAAGGATTGACTGTGACACCGATAGACGAGGATACCGGTGAATTCTTGATCGAATGGACCACAGCCAATCGCGGTTTCGCCACGGTGGACACGCCATTCCATGAGCGGGTGGTGGTCACGTATCTGCCGGACATGTCGATCCTGCTTGATGTGGAACGCCTATTCAATCAGGCGCTGCCCGTAGACGCGGAATGGCCGCATGCCCTACCCGCTTTTGCGACCCGCTCCGGTCCGCACCGCATTCAGGTGACCACCGACAGCCGCGACGTCATCTACGAATTTGACGGCATCAGCCACGAAAGCGCGGAACAAAACACGGTACAGGTCGAGGCCACTCTCGATCGCTACTATGTTGTCGCCACGGGTGTTCAACCAGCCGGCACGGGTTCCGTCGAGGGTGGAGGCCGCCTGTCTGGTGGCTCCGCTGTGACAGTCACAGCCATTCCCGACACTAGTGAATTGCCGTATCTGTTTGAACGCTGGACCGAGGGCGGCGCGACGATTGGTCTCAACGAGGCGTTCAGCTTCACCTTAACCCGGCATCGGGCCCTGACCGCTCATTTCCGTCTGCCCGAATACCTCGTGACGCTTACCCGCTCGCCGACGACCGGCGGCAGCGTTTCCGGCGCCGGCACGTATACGCATGGCGATACCTGCATAGTGACCGCGTCGCCCAACGCGGGCTATGGCTTTACCGGTTGGTTCGAAGGCGCGGAACTGCGCAGTGATGCGCTCGTGTGGACCACGACCGTTATCAGTGCCCATACGTTTACAGCGGTCTTCTATGAACTGAATCCCGAACACGAGGTAACGACAGCAACACTGCCCGCCGATCTGGCCGTGGTCACGGGCGCGGGCCTTTACACCAACCAGCAGGTCGGCGTATTCAGCGCCCCGTTGCATATCACCAACAACCACCATCGGTTTACCTTCCAACGTTATACGTTGAACGGGGCCTTCTTCTCCACCGCCCGCGAGTTCAGTCGCACGTTTACCACGGTTGATCCGCCGACGATGCATTTCGTGGCCGAGTACACGGGGCTGCCGCTTGAACCCATAGTCATCGATACGCTGGCCAGCTACTCCAACAACGTGCCCGTCACTACCAACTACACCCTGACGCTGGTTTTCGACCGGACGATGGACTCAACAGTAGAGCCCTTTTTGACGTTCAGCAACACCGCCACCGGCGTGAGCTTCGAAGCGCCGACCAATGGAGTATGGCAACATACCCATCAGGCAAATGATACGTACCGTATGCCGGGCCTGACCATCGGCGAGGGCATGGACGGGACATGGACCGTTACTGCTGGCGCCGCGCTTGACTTGTTTGGATTCGCACTCGCTCCCACGAATGTATGGGAAACCATTATCGACACCGTTCCGCCGACTGCGCCAGTGGTGAATAATTATCTGATGCATCCCGCCACCAATATTCTCCGTTCCACGAGCGTGGTTTTGCAGGGCGAACGCGATGATCACACGGAAATCTGGATCGACAACCTCCTGCGCGTACCGATCGGTACCGGCACATGGACCTACGCGCGATCCGGTCTTGCGCAAGGCGCGCACGAATGGACCCTGCACGCCCGCAGCGCCATTGGCAATCTATCGGACACCAACCGCATCGCCTTTTGGGTCGACAGCGTCGCTCCGGTGGTTACCGCGGTCTTCCCATTGAATAATGCCGCCACTAACGCCACGCTCCCATTCGTCCGCATCACCTATCGTGAAGTGACCAGCGGATTGGATGAAACAGCCTCCAGCTTCACCGTCAGCGGCCCGCACGGCGTTGTCCCGGGTGACTGGACTGTTACAAGCACCACGCTTGTCTTCAGTGCCGAAGCGCTTTGGCTTGACGGGCCCTATACTATTCAAGCGCGCCTGGTCGACGGCGCCGGGAATACCGGGACCCTGTTCAATGCCGCCTTCGTCATCGACTCCACGCCGCCCGCGTCCCCGATTGTGAACCCGGTCACCAGTCCGACCACCATTAATCAGCAAACCCTGACGGGCTGGCGCGAGGCCCACACCGCTATACTGGTCGATGGGGTCCAAGTTGTTCCGTCGGCGAGTGCGCTGAATTGGTCCTGGACCACGCCTTTGATCGAAGGCGACAATCATTTTGCCATCGCGGCCCGTGCCGCCAGCGGTAACGTCAGTGAACCCGTTCCCGTATTGATTACATACAACAACGTTCCACCCGGTCCCGTTGCGCTGACCGCCCAGGTGCACGGCGTCGGCACGCAGATCAGCTTGGGTTGGTCTGGATACAATGAGTTGCTAAACGGTGGCGATATTGCGGAGTACCGGGTGTATGCCGCGGACACGTCCTTCAACCACATCGATGATGCCGTTCAAATCGGCCAGACGGCAGCCGGCGTTAAACATTTCCTCGTCACCGGTCTCACGCGTGGCGTCACGCGGCACTATGCGGTCGTTGCCTTCGATGTGACGGATCAATTTAATCCGCAGGTCACCAGTCTCGCCGCTGCGCCGGTTGACGTTCTGCCGCCAGGTAATCCGGTGGGGCTGCAGACGGTGTACTCGGGCGCGGATGCGCTTCACTTTGAATGGGATGCCCCTGGCGACAACGATTTGGCAGGATACCTTGTATACTTCAATAACGACTCAAATGGTGTTCCCCGCGGGCTGCATGAGCGATCGTTCGAGGCCACGGGTCTGGCGCCCGCCACGGCCTATCCCATTCGTGTCACCAGTCTCGACGCGGACCACAATGAAAGCGCGGGTGCATCCCTCCAAGGGGTCACTTGGATGCCGCACCCAACCAATATTCATGCCGCCGCGTTCGATGCGCAAGTGACACTGACGTGGGACGCTGTCCAGCCTTCAGCCTACGTGCAGCAGTATCACATCTATACCGCTGCCACGGCCTTCGTCTCGATCGATAACGCGGGCCTTGTCGCGCTGACCACCGGCACGATGTTCACCGTCACCGGATTGGTAAACGAAGTCGAAGCGTATTTCGCGGTTGTGACAGAGAATATCTCGGGCGGCATAGATCCCGCCGTGATTTCAGTGGCAGCAATGCCCGAAGCCGATGTAGACGGACCGGAATACACGGCGATTCTTTGGGACGGGGCACCACTGACAACCGGACAGGTATTGAATGCGCGGGGTACCTTAACGGTCACGGCCTACGATCCTTCGGGTGTCGCCCGTATGGAATTGTGGTTGGGCGATGAACCCGATCCACGCCTCATCGTCAGCAATGCCACCACGCTGGCCTATGCATGGGATGTCGCCGCTGATCTGGACGGTCCGCTCTCCATCCGCCTGCATGCCGTCGACACCAAGGCCAATGCTTCCACGTGGACGGGCGCAGTCACGATTGCGTTGTCCGCCCCGGTGGCCATGCCGACGCTCACCGCCCCGGCGCATCTGACCTTGACCAATGCCGACGAGACACTGTTACAAGGCACTGTGCCGCACCCAGACGACGTGGTGCGGATCTTCCATAACGACGTGCTTTTGGGTAAGCCGGTTGTGCAACCGGATCGGAGCTTCTCATGGCCTGTAGCATTGAACGAAGGCGCTAATTATCTCTCCGCCGCATTATACAATCGCGCTGGACAAGGACCGCTGACACCAGCCGTTCTGGTCACTGCGCAACGAACGCCGCCCGCTGCGCCGGTATTAATTCAAGCCACTTCCCGCAGTGGCGGTGAAATACATGTGGTCTGGCAACGGTGCAGCCTTACCACACTGGCCGGATTCAATCTGTATCGCGCGCCAGCGCCGTTCTCGGACACCTCGACCGCCACACGCGTGAATAGTGCGCTGTATACGGTCACCCAAGTCGTTGATCTGCCCGCTACGGATGGCGAATGGTATTACCGTGCCACGGCGGTGGATCTGGCCGGCAATGAGAGCGCGCTATCCGCTTCCACCAGCGCGATATCCGATCGCACCGGCCCGTTTGCCACATCGATCACCTACACTCCGCAAGGCGCGTATGATCCAGTCACGGGCCGCTTTGGCGTTGGCCCCGTGCAGGTTGATGTGCATGTCAATGAACCTTTGTTGCTGCCGCCGTATCTGAGCTGGTCCACTACAGGTGGTGGTGTACTGAACGTCACGCTGACCAAACAGTCCGACCTGCATTACCGGGGCACGCTGAACATTACCCCATCGACACCGTCCGGCATGGCCTATGCCGCGTTCTCCGCCCGCGATCTGCTGGGCAATCGCGGCACGGTGATTTACGCAGGGCATTCGCTGCAGATCGACACGGACGG
>SKLK01000117.1 GCA_007123265.1 Kiritimatiellia bacterium | reverse complement strand
TTTGCACAAGGATCAGTCTTCTTTTTCCCTCTGGGACACCCAAATCAGCAATCGATTAAAGCTGAACCGTTGAAAGTCAACAGGTTACAACAATAGCCCTTCAGCATGTGGAACTCAGGAAACTATGGTTTACCCAGTCTGTAGAGCCGTCGCTTGCGACGCGCCGAAGAGTTAGGGACAGAGAAATCGATGGGCAGCGTGTTCGGCGGGGTTACCATCCGGTGTAAGCCAGCAAGAAATACATCAGTCCTGCCACAAGCAGCGGCAGGATCGAGCAACGGATCACCCCGCGGAGCACGGGGGCGATGGGGGCGCCGAAATAGCCACGCGTTAGCACGAAGCAGAGATGGATAGGGGACCACATCATGCCGGCATATCCGCAGGCAAATCCCAGTACCAAGGTGGCGGCGATGCCCGGACTTCCCTCGGTACCGGATACCAGCCCGGCCAGCAAGGGGAAGGCGATCCCGGCAAAGCCAATCGCGATGCCGGTGACGAGGCCCGCTACGAGTGGCAGGACGATGATGATGAGCACCGGTGGGATTCCGCTACGCAGAAGTTGTTCACCGGCGAGGGGCAATAGCTCGGACGCATCGAGTAGATTCTTAAATAGAATCACGCCGGCAATGGTTGCCAGCAGGCTCAAGGCCTTGGGCTCAGTCAGCCGGGTCAGGAATGCGCGCGTCGCCCCTGCGCCGGAGTCGCGCAATAGCGGGATCAGGCCGATGAAAAGCCCGATAATCATAGCCAGCAGCGTGCGGGTCTGCTGGCCTGGGGCAGGGTGGATCCAGCCGATGACACGGGGGCCGATCAGGGTGCAGATCACCACAATCGATAACGGCAAGGCCACCCGCCAGATCCGGTTAGGCTCGGTCGCTGACTGGGCCGGCGGCTGGGCCAGCTCGGCAAGGTGCGGGCGAATCAATACCCAATACCCACTGACGAGTACGGCCAAGCTTAGTGGCATCTGAATGAGAATGAAGGGGCCGATGCCGATATCGAATATCGATACGCTGACGATGACGACAGGAAACAGCGGCCACCAATACTCCCACGTATGCCGAAACCAATAATTGACCGTTGCCTTCCATGTCGGCGACCAATGCGACTCAGGCGCCGTTTGATCGACCAAGGGCGCGGAGAACAGTGCGCCACCCGGCATGGGGACCAAGCCAATCGCGGCCGGAATCGCCATCAGCCCGAGTGTTCGGCCGTGTCGCCCGCCCCACGCACGGGCCGCGCCCATGATGGCTTGTGCATTGCGCTCTTCAGCCATGTGTCGGCCGTATTCGAAGATTAAGGCGGTGATGACAAGCAGCAACCATAGCTCCGCCGTGGCCAGCGCGTCACCGAGACTGGCCAGCACGTGCGGCAGTGTTCGTCCGGTCCACAGTTGTAAGCTGAGGCCGCCGAGGAGGAGGGCGATGCCGAGGTGGAGTTTGAACCGCGTCAGCAGCAAGACTCCGCCGAAGACCAGCAATATTTTGACGAGGGGCGATGCGTCCATGGAAAGTCGTTTTGCCGGATTTAGACGGACCGGTCAATCACGGGTTCCATCGAGCCGGTGTCTCGGGCACCCAGGGCAATCCTGCTCAGGCAGGACTCAGAGGATCATGGGCGGATAGATATTCTGCAAAAAGTAGTCGATTTCGGACGTGTAATCACCTTCGCGACTGCCCGAAACAGCGACATAAGCCCAGCGATGGGCTACGTTATGGATTATCCGATCCCATCCCATCCAAAACATCCGCTGATAATGCGAATGGGTTTCCCGATCCTGACCGACAAACCAGTAGGCGTAATAGAAATTGTATTCCCGCGGTTGCCCGTCGAGATCCGTCCAGCGGCGCACCATGTCGAGCACCATGACGTTCAATGGTTCGCGGCCGGGCAGCTCTACCTGGTGCGGCCACTCACGAATTATCGTTTGTCCTTGCCCGGTCAGGCAGAGTTGTGGCCGGTGAATGCTCGAGCGATCCGCGCCACTCAATACAATCGAAGCCAGCACCCCGTCCCCGGACGGATGCTGATATTGGCGCTTGAGAATTACGGTATCAGCGGGCAGGACGCGCCGCTCGTCGACGCTCATCATATACAGCTCCGCGCCGCAATCCGGGCAGGTGGAGCGATCTTCCAGGTCTTCCGCCAGATACGTGCGTTGATGTTCCGGGTTTTGGCAATACAGAATCTCGCGCCCCACCCACTGATCGATTTGATTGGGGAGGGTGACCTTGATCCCTGCTTCGTTGACCATAGCCACATCCACGGTAAAAGCGAGTACCATGGAGGTGAGGGCCATTAAGCCGATGATGATGAAATAGGGCTTAAATTGGCGTGCTTCCATGTGTGCCATGCCTCTCTATAGTTTACGTTCAATGCGGAGCCAATCGCGACCATGCAGCCTATTGCCACACCAAAGACCACGTAGCCGGAATAGTCATGGTAGAGCGTCAGCGCAATTTGGTCGCCAAATGCTTGTGCCACAAGGGCAATCGTGGCAATCCGCGCCATGTTCCCGATGATCGCCAAGGGAATGGCGCAAACAAACAATATCCATTTCTTGATCAGCGTTTTTTGGGTCAGGTAGGCGTAAACGGCGGTCAACGCCGTCATGGCCAATAGCGAGCGGATGCCACTGCACGGGTCGGCCACATCGAAGTTGAATCCGCCGGCTGCGGCGGAGTAAATCGCTGAGCCGGATTGCTGGGCTTCGATGCCCAATCCGTTCAGTATGCTTGTGGACGCAGATGCCGCAAACATGCGTAGGGGAAACGAGAGCTGATCCAGAAAGGTCAACGGAATACAAAAAACCAAATAGGCTGCGGGAAAGATCAAATGCTTAGCTAGTTGCCATCCGTACAGATAGAGGGGAATTCCCCAGGCCAACAGGATCAAGCCAAAGAGGGACATGCGTGTTTGCTGCGCCTTCGCACCCAGCCAGTGAAAGAGTAGGGCGATCACTATGACCGCCAATCCCCATTGGCAGATTTGTTTCGGAGCGGTCGCCAGTTCACGGCGTTTAAGCCATAAGATGCCCAAGGAGACAAAGGGGATTAAGTAGCCATGCGAATAATCCACACCCCCGTGCAGGTTCGCTTCCGAATTCCAATAGTTGATCATCCACGCGAACGCCGAAGGCGTGTACACATCCACTTGGGTCGTATTCCCTTGCACGTGGAAAAGCACATAAACGAGGCCTACCATCACGGCGAAGAAACCGATCCGGATCAATTCGTCGGGGGATAAGGCCGCCAAACGCCAGCGTTCGCTCCAAATGTTCATTGAGGTGGCTGCTTGCATACTCTGTAATTCCGCGTGAGATCTCGCACACTATAGACCGGCGCAAAGCGAGAATTGTTGAAAAAATAGTGCAAAAATCGGCCCCTGTCAATGGCGCCCGACCCAACATTGCGCCAGCCAGTAGGGGCATTCCATTCTCGCAATCAGCTGTCAATACACGGTTAGCGACAAGTGAGGGGGCCAGCGTTGGTTCATGTTCCGGCCGAAGTCGATCGATTTTCGCGGCTCATCCGCAGGATTCGCCCTCGCGCGGCGGGATCGATCCACGGTCGCGGCGTGGCGCAAGCGCCAGGAGCACATATGAATACGTGTTGGGCACCGGATTGGTTGGCAATAGCGTATCACGAACAAACATCGTCTTATTCGCCTCCGGGCTGTAGCCGCGCACGCTGGGCGCGGTGGAACACGGGGAAGACGTTGAGGTCGAAACCGCGCAAGCGTGGGGTAGTCCAAAGAAACGCGTTCAGCGTTTTTGGAGTGCGCCGCTCGGCGGCGCTTTGGATGATGACCAGACACGTTCATTTCCTGCGAACGCAGGATCGGATCAGCACGCGATGTCTTTCTGGGTGGAGCGCGGATCGCGCCTGTGCAAGATCTGAATCGTTTCTGTTCAACCGCCGGTCTCGCGGAGCTCGACCCTCCAGTGATTCAATTCAAAAGCAATCATCTCTGTGATAATGAGTTTAGCAAGAGAACTTATTCACCCTGCGCCAGCCCACAGCAAGCGGAATGGTCGGCCGGAACGCCCTGTATGGCGCAATAGAAGGGCGTTTAGAGCAGGGTTTTTAACAGGGGAACCAAGTCGTCCATAGTCGGTACACAGTAGTCGGCCACCGTCGAGTCGGTGTCTGTACGAACAAGAATCGTGCGGCATCCCGCCCGCTGTCCGGCCAGAACATCCTTTTCGTTGTCGCCGATCATCCACGATTGCGCCAACACCAGATCATGTTTTTCCGCTGCGGCGAGCAGCATGCCGGGATTTGGCTTACGGTGCGGGTGCGCGTTGTCGTTGGCGGTGCAGTAGAAAATGTCCAGTAGCGTCAGACCCTCCTTTGCCAACGCTTTTCCCAGCTTGTCATGAATCGCATGCAGGGTTTCCTCCGTCATTAACCCGCGACCCACACCACGCTGGTTCGTGACGATTACGGCGGCGTAGCCCCGTTCCGTCGCCAGGCGCAATGCATCGACGAAAGGGGGCAATAAATGAAAATCCTCAACCCGCTCCACGTAGCCGGGGCCCGGGGACTGGTTGACAATGCCGTCGCGGTCAAAAAACACGCAGGGCCTACTCATGCTCCTCCGTCGGTGCCACGGCAAAGCGGATCGATTCGAATTGGGCCGGTCGCCCCCCCGCGAAGAGACCAATCCCGGTGGCCGACGGTGGTGCCTCGTGGGCGTGACGCGCGATAAACTGTCCATTCACATAGGCATGGGTGTGGTCCGCATCGAAAAACAATTCCACATGTTGAACCGTGCCCGGACGCAGCGGGGCACCACGTTGCAATTGATGGTTCAAGCGGCCGCGATGAAAGGTCCCAAAACTCCATGCACTGGGGGTGCCGTGCAGGCCAAAGAAGCGAAATGGATCGTTGTTCTGACCGCCATAGATCAAGCCGGCCAGTTCCTGGTTCGCCTGTCCATGGGGATTGCCGGGGATCGTTAGTTTGGCCGAAAAATAATGCAAAGGTGTCGACGTGTAGTTGATGCTCGCCCACGCCGTCGAATCGGCGTCAGGACGGAGCACCAGCCGGTCCGGTTCGGGGTTGGACCAGCTCCCGCCCGCAGGCGAAGCGGCGTCAATCGGCCAGTCACGTAGGGGCCAGTCGCTCATTTCCGCACGGCGCTTGAGCAGGCTGGGCGCAGGGACGGGGCGGGCGATGGTGATGCGAAGCGGGGCGCTGTAGACCGGGTCTTCATCGCCAAAACGCGCCCGCGCTTGCACCTGCACGGGACCGGCACCGGTGTCCATGGGGTCGAGGGCAAAAACGGCGCGGGCACCCTCCGCCGCGGCCAACACACGATGATGGTGGACCAGTTCAAGGCGATCCGGCTCGCCGGTCGCCTCTACGTTCAGCATCATGGGCTGGTCCGCAGGCCATTCGCGCGGAAAATCTTCCGCTACGGGCTTCAGTGCGACTTGGCGCCCGGCATTGTCGACGTGAATTGATCGCCGTCCCATGACGGTATGCGCCCGAATGCCGGGACGTCGGGCCAGCATCCGCAGTTCGTGGTAACCGTCTGCCAGTTCCTTCGTGTCAAATGAAAAGGAGGGGGTTGCGGCGCTGGCGGAGACGGTTTTACCGTTGGAGACAATTTCGTAGATCAGTTGCCTTGCGTCGGCCTCGGGGAAGACGGCCGCCATGAAACTCGCGGTATCCCGCAACGGCTCGTCATCCAGCGCGATCAACGTCAATGACAGGCGTGGCGCCCAGGGGCGCGCCAACGGTTCGCCCAGCAACAGCAGTTGGGTTGGGCTGCGCAAGGCCAGATAGAAGCTTTCCAGGATGGTGTGGCCACGCGCGTAATGCGCGAAAAAGCGTGCATGCGGGAATTTGGGCCATAAGGCAAAGGGTTCGGTTACGGCGCCCGCCGTCGCGGTGGCGCCGGCCCGGATCCAGTCGGTGGCCTTGGTCTGAATCGGCAGGTGAAATTCGGCTGAATGACTCGTGACATGTTCCGCCATGCTGCCGGGCAGGAACGTTCCGGCTTGATGCGCACGTACCACGGCCTGGCCCATCTGCAAGCCGATGATGCCGGCCAGATCCAACGGCGCTTCATCGGAAATATCCGAGCGAATTCGTTGGCGCTGAAGTTCCGCTTGGGCGATGGGAAATTGCCAATTCCGCATTCGTGCGCGCACATCATCCCCGGAAATCCAATACACCGTGCCGCGGGGCGACGCATGATCCGCCACCTGCCCATAACGTAAGGCGCGCAGGATTTCGTCGATGGTATTGCCGCGTGCGCCGGCAAATCCGAGCATCATCGAAGGCAACGGCATCGCGTCGCCCAAGGCTTCCCGCAGTCGGAACAAAGAGCCGCCCTCGACCTTGCGGCCGTCGGGCTCATCCGGTCCGCTGAACAGGGGGGATACGTACTGAGCCTGGGCAATCGCCTCGGACGTATCGGGTAGCCGGTTTCGGAGAAAGGTGATGCCTTGCAGGGAGACCGGCGGCTGCGAGGTGATCCGGACCGGAAAATCGGTGGAATAGACCCACGCCAGGATTTGGTCGTGTAGTTCGCGCTCGGTCATGGTCGCGATCGTTGGTTCCCAGATTAATCGAGTGAAATCCTCCGGCGACATTTCCGCCGCCGGCTCCAGCACGGTATCGGGGAGGTCGAGGTAGATCACATGGGTGGCCGGCACATTTCGCAGATGAACAAAATGATTGGCGATCTCCATGGAGCGAGGGGACTGGCGATTGACCAGCACAAGAATCTCGTGACTTGCCAGGCCGGCAGCCGCCGATCCCGTTAGCCCGAGCCAAAGCATAAGCAGGGTCCATCCTACGCGAATGGGGTGTCGGTACATCTCAATAGGCCCCCCGCGCGGTCAACACCACGCGCACTGTGCGAATGAGGATGACAATATCCAGCCAGATCGACCAATTCCGCACATAATACGCGTCCCAGCGCTCCATCCCGGCGGTCCCGGCTTCGCTGCGCCCGGACACTTGCCAAAGTCCGGTGAGCCCTGGGCGGACCCGGTCACGCAGGGCCCGGATTTGCGGCGAGAGTTGTTGATAGTGATATTGCGGTAACGGCCGGGGCCCGACCAGAGACATTTCTCCTTTAAAAATATTAATAAATTGTGGCAATTCATCCAGTGAGGTCAGCCGTAAAAACCGGCCCACCCGGGTAATCCGGGGGTCGTTCTTTAGTTTGCAATCGACCGCCCATTCAGCGGCGAGGGCGGGATTTTCATCGAGTTCCCGCTTGAGTATCGCCTCGGCGTCGGGATACATCGTGCGGAATTTCAAGGTCTTGAACCGCTCGCCATAGGTGCCGATCCGCTCCTGAACAAAGAAGGGCGAAGCCCGGTCCTCGATCCAGATTAAGAGGGCCAGAATCGCGCATACCGGAATCCATAGTGGTGCGGTGAGTAGCACCATGGCGATGTCCGCAAGGCGTTTAGAAAACCGGGCCAGTGGATTCAACAGGTTGATGGCCACTTCCAGTCCGATCAGTCCGACGAAATCGCGCGGCGTCACCCACAGTGAGGGCGCTTCCAGCAAATCAGGGATGACGATCAGCCGCCGGTAGATGGTTAACGGCCCTTCCAAAAGTTGCACCAATTGTTCCCGACTGATCTGGCTGGTCGCAATAATGGCGATCGGCGCATCGGGCGTGTTTTGCGCCATCGCGCCCATCACCGGAATGCCGTTGATATAGCTGCCGGCGGCGGAATGATCATCGAATACCCCCATAGGGATGTAGCCGAGCCCGGGTTCCGCTTCCAGGGCATCCAGCACATGCGCCGCTGTTTCATCGCTGCCATACACCACTGCGGGCACCCCCCATTTTCCGCGCCGAATCAACCACGCCTTTGTGCGAATACGGAGCAAGGGCAACAGCACCAGGCAAATAAGGAACGCCGTACTCATCGTAAACCGGCTGGCGGCTTCACCGGTTTGCGAGAGAAAAATGGCGGCGGCCGCCAAACCGAAGGTGATGGCGATCAGGCCAATCAATTTTCGCAGATGCTCAACGGAGCCAATGCCCCAACCCGGGGTCAGGTTGGCCAGTGTTGCGCCAATGACCCAGATCGGTACAATCAGCCAGCTCCACAATGGAATAAGGCTTACCCCGAGGAGCAGTTCCCGTACCAATCCGCCCAACACCAACGATCCCGCCAAGGCCACAAAGTCGCTGGTCAATAGCCACACCGAATTGGCGATCATACGTGGTGTGTAGGCCGTGTTCGCAAAGCCCGAATGGGCCGGGGCATCCACGGGGGGCGGGGGCAGCATCTCAAGCTCGGGCTTTGAAGGTGTCGGATTGGCAGTGGGCATGTTTTTGGGTCTGTCAACGTGCGGGCGCCGATCGGGCGCAACACAACAACGATTTTTCTCCACGCACGATGACGCATTCGCCGCTACTTGTCGAGCCGTAGATTGATTTCCGCTGTCTGGTTAACGCTCGACGCGGTGCCGGGTACCCTAACGAGATAGATGAACATGCGAACGAAAAACCCGGTACGGCTCGCCGCACGCTGGGCGGGGGCCGTGCGGTGTGCATTGTTGCTGCTGGGCTTGGCCGGGTGTGCCGCGCCACCCCCTGAACATGGCATGCGTCTGCAGGGTATGGATCCGTCGTTCCTGGATCGAATCGAGCAGCAGCGGGTGCCGATTCCTGCCACGCCGGTGGAATTGCAGGCGGATTATGCATTTCCGGAAAGAAGTGCGCGCCATACCTTTATCTGGCGCCCACACATGACCGAATGGCGCCTCCGGGTGATGCAGCCGGATTACAAACAGGCAGGCTTTCGGCTTCGGCGTCCAGTCAAGATGCCGCGCCAAAAGCGCGGCATGGTGCTCTACTTTGAGGTGTCCCCAGCGGAGTTGGCGGATACTTTGGCGATCGGATTAGTGGATTGCGCCGAGCGATCACAGGAGCAGGTCGCGGTGCTGCCCATTGCCGACCGGCGGATCGTGCGGCGGATTGGCGATGACGCGGCGGCCTATTCCATTCCGCTACAGCATTTCGATGGCCCGACCTATCGCGTTTGCCGCGAAGGCCATCTTCAGCCGGCGCTCCATCGCCATAATTGGCATGCCATCACCGGGGTACACCTCGTTCAACTCATCCCTGGACCCAATACCCACTCGACAATCACCATCAAAAACCTGCAGATTGCGCCTGAATTATGGGTGCGCTATCTGCAGGTCAATCCGCCCTAGTTCAGCGCCCCAATACGTCCAGCTCAATGCAGTCTTCGCCGAGACTTGTGCAGGGGCAATATTCCAGGTGATAGCGCATATTCTCCCGCAGGGCATCCAGTGCATTAGTCGGACTCATGCCCGAACTCTTGATGCCTAATTCGGCGCATTCGGCAAAGAATTCGCCGGCCTCATCGGCTTCCACGTAGACGGTGTATTTCATCGCTTCCTCAAGCGTCCGATGCTGCAAACAACGCGTCCGTTTTGGCGGCACAGATAAAATCGTTAGCCGATAGGCCGCCGACGGAATGGGTGGAATAGCGAATCAGGCAGGTCTTATAGCCGAAGGTGATATCCGGGTGATGATCTTCCTGGTGCGCGATCCATACGGCGGCATTGACGAACGCGGTCGTTTGATAATAGTTCTTGAACGAATACGTCTTTTCAAGTGCGCCGTCCGTCAGTTTCCAGCCCGCCAAGCCCTCCAGATGCCCGGTCACCTCCGCGTCGCTCATGGGTG
>SKLK01000131.1 GCA_007123265.1 Kiritimatiellia bacterium | reverse complement strand
GATCGATACACGGACGACGGTCTGCATCCGAATGAAAGCGGGTACGCTGTGATGACGCAGACCGTGATGCCCTACTTGGTCCAAGCCATACAATGGCAAGCGGATGAGGAATGAGGAAGAAATGGTCGGGGCGACTGGATTTGAACCAGCGACTTCTACGTCCCGAACGTAGCGCTCTACCAGGCTGAGCCACGCCCCGACAAAGGAATAACGTGACGATACTGGATGCACATCAAATGGCAAGCGGAAAGAAAGCGGAAAACGAGGAAACTCAATGGCCTTGGCAACCGGGCATGCATCGTCGATGGCCGATGCCGACAATGAGCCAGACGGCACTTTTCGACTAGTATCGATGGGATATCGATGACCGAATCCGGAACCACACGTAATGTTACGGCGCTGCGAAGGGCATGTCGGCAACTTTTTAACGAGGCCTATGCGGGATCAGCTCCACCCGCGCCGGAACTCGACTTGGAAGAATTGACTGGGCCCGAAGTATTCCATTGGATCAGACATCATCGGTTGCAGGCCCTTTTTGCCTCTTGTCTGCCGGCCTTACACGCCCGAGTTCAGGGGCAAATGGTCTATACCGCGCGATTAACGATGGTCGCGGAGCACCTGGCAAGTCACTTTGAGGCCGCGATTGGTCCCTCGTGTTACCTTGTCAAAGGGCCCGCACTTGCCGCCCAAGCGTGGCCACATGCAGGCTGGCGCTCATTTGATGACCTGGATTTCCGCTGCGCACGGACGGATTTGACAGCCATGCATGCAGGCTTGATCGAAGCGGGGTTCCGTCCCTTGATTGAGTCGGCCATTCTGCGGCGCCATTATTGGCAATTCGGGTGGGGATTGACCTACCGTCATGTGGAGGGCTATTGGGCGGAGATTAACCATCGCCTCTTTGTGCCTCACTTTCCCTGTCCCCGGGAGCTGGATCGTTCCGGTTCCGCATTCGAGCAGCTGGTGTCGGTGCGCCTGGATTCGGCCTCGGTTCGGGCCCCCCACCCTGCCTTTCACTTGATCATCTGCTCCTTGCATGCCGTATGGCATGGCGGTGAGCGACTGGCTTGGTTTCTGGATATCGCGGGCTTGCTGCGGCGCCATCCAGCTTGTTGGGCCACCGCGTGGGAGTGGCCCGGAGCGGACGACTTTACGCGCCGATGCCTGCTAATTGGCCGGACCGTGGCTCAGCGCTGGTTTGATTCGGTGACGGAGGAGCCGGAACAGGCTATCGGTGCGCTCCGCCCGGTTGTGGATCGGATTGATGAATCACTCGTGCATCAGGAGCGACTATCTGCTGCTCAGTTGCATACCCTGCATCTGGCTTTGCTATCGCGCCCTTCCCGGATCATAGTTTCGCTGCGCCGATTGATGACACCCGGGGACGGCGACTTTCGCGCGATCACCTTTTCCGATCGCTGGCGCTGGCTTTATTGGTTGTTGCGTCCGCTACGGTTTCTGTTTCGTTTCGGTCGCGGTGCCGTCCGATAGCTGTTCCTCTTCGATCCGCCATTGATAGCAGGGAATGCCGCTCTTTTCGGCGATCTGTTGCACACGGTGCAAGCGGCTTTCATCCATCTGTTCGACCACGTACAGGCGTTGAATGTCTTGGTCCCGAATGATGCGGGGCAGTTCGTTGATATCGCCGAGCACCGGACACCCATGCACATAATGCCCGCGCTTGGCCGAGTCGGCATCGATCAGGCCCACGATGCGCAGCGGCGGCTGCCGGGTTGCATCTGTCATTAACAGCCGCATGAACAGGGTGGTCTGATAGTCAGCCCCGCAAATCAATGTTCGTTCCATCTGCTTATCCGCGCGGGTGCGTGGACGTACTGTATCGTATAGCAGATCCTGAATCACCCGTAGTGCCGCGCGGGCCGCCACCACACCTGGCGCGGCCAAACCGGCCAGCAACGCATAGCGAACCAACCAAAACGCCACGTGATCCGCTCCAGCGAGCGTCCATTGAACGCCGCAGGCCAGGGCGTAGCCGAGCATCACCGCACTGCCCGTCGCGACATATTCGGATATACGGGCCAAGTACCAGACTCGCGAATAGGCGCGGAAGAAAACCAGCATCAAGAAAGGGGCCCCTACATCCAGTGGGGCCAAACGCAGCCATTCCGCTTTTAAGTCGAGCGTTCCCCCCTGCACGGCGGCCAACCCCCATAGCCCTGCCAACAATACCCCGTTCAGCACCAACAAGTCATAGATCACATAAGCGATCAGTGTTTGATTCCGGCGGACCGGGCGCATGACCCCCTTGAGCACGGCCTCACCACTGTCGCGCAGCTCAATCCAAGCCAGATGACGCACGACCGTGTACGCCCCGACCAGAAAGGCCAAGGCCAGAATGCCGATTGCGCGATCGTTAAAGACACTGATCGCGATTCCGACCAAGGTGAGCACCATGGTGGCGCCATACAACCAGACCGCGACGTGGGTATCGTTTCCGGTTCGTTCCAGCAATCGATGATGCACATGTTCGCGATCTGCCTGATCAATGCCCAGCATCGTCCCATTGTCCGGGTTCGGGTGCAGAATGCTCCTGATCGAGCGCCGCCAAATGGCGAGCAACGTATCAAATAACGGAACGCCCACAGCCAGCAATGGCATACCCATTGCAGCCACCGCAGGCCCTTTGCTGTTGGTCGAAATAGCTAAAGCGGCCAGTGAAAACCCGATGAACAAGCTTCCCGTATCGCCGAGAAACACTTTTGCCGGATAGAAATTGTAGCGGAGGAAGCCAACGCAGGCCCCGGCAAAGCCAATCAACAATAGTACATCACCGGGCTCTTCGCGAAAGACGAGGGACACAGCAATACCGAGCGAGGCGATAATGGCGATTCCTGCCGCCAATCCATCGATCCCATCAATGAGATTAAACGCATTCATCATCAAGACAAACCACATCACCGTCATGATGAAATCAGCATAACCCGGCAGTGAAGCGCCCAGAATATTTTGGATACGAATATCCAACGCATAGGCCGCTACGGCAATCGCCACTTGCAAGACAAGTTTAATGATGGGACGGGCCCCGTAGCGATCGTCCCACAGTCCGACCATGACCACGGCCGTCGACAAGGGCAAAAATCGCAGCCACCAGGATACAGGAATTTGGCCCACGAAGGGTTTCCACGGGAACAAGAAGACCACGGCACATGCGATATGAAAGGCGATGAAGATAGCGATACCGCCGGCGACCGGGGTGATCGAGGTGTGCTGCTTACGGCCACCGGGGTAATCGACAAATTTCCAGCCGATGGCACGTGGCCCCCACCAGCGCGTAACCAGTAACGCCATGGCTAAAGCTGATAAGAATACAGTCGGATATTTCAGTAACGGTTCGAATGAAATCATTGATGCTTGATCCGATTTTCAATCAGCTCGATCCAGTGAGTCAAGGCAAGGTGCGGTATAAAGGCATTTTGCCAATGGTCTTGCGCAGCCCGCCCCCGCAGTTTGATCTCCTCTGCTGACACCTCAAATCCGCCCGTTGTGCTTTGTGCGTCCGGCCAACACCAGCCCGTACCGCAGGAATGGATCCATCTTGCCACAGCGCTATCGGTTGGTCCAGCGTAGAGCACGGGCCGGCCCATCGCACAGGCGGCTTGGTATTTGCTGGGCACCACGATACCCTTCCACGCCGCTCTTTGTGCAATTAAATGGATATCGGCCGAGAGCAAATGCGCATCTAATTGGTCATCGGGTACCGGGTCGATCCACTCTACCGAGGCGGGGAGTCGCGCTTTCGCAGCCGCTTGGGCAGGGCCACGACCGCAAAAGACCACGCGAGCCGGGACCGCCGCACTCGCCAAGGCATCAGGCAAGGATGCAAACGCGTCCCAATTATGTGCGCGTCCGATATTCCCACTATACATGAAGATCTGCTCGGTATCGCCCCACCCTCGTTCCGCCCGCAATCGTTGCGCGGCGGCGGTGGCTTCACTCGTCGGCCCGGCATGCCAAACGGGGATTTCCTTGATAGCGCTTTGCGGCGCCGTCTGTCTGATGCGGTGGGACATATCTCCCGCCAGTGTTACCACCGCGGCAGCCTGTTCTCGTTCCCGCCGGGCACGCCGCATCAACATGCGGTACAGCCATCGATTTGTTGGCAATAGACCATCGGCGGCTAATGCTTCGGGATACAAGTCCATGCACCACACCACATAGGGGACCCGATGACGGCGATGAAGTTGGTACCCTAATGACGCGCAGAAGGGTGGCGTAGTCATGCATAGGACGGCATCCGGCAGTGGCCGCATGCGACGCAAGTGACGTCTGGCAGCCGAAAAGAATCGTCCATAGTCCACCGCCTTGCTGACGTACCCCGTCTGATGCGTGCGCGGACGGCCCAAACGTGTCACATGCAATCCGTCTTTCTCCGGTCGCGTGTCATTGGCGCTCATCTGATCGTAGGTAGTAGCCGATGTGAGCACGTGGACTTCATGCTCCCGCGCAGCCAACGCGTCAGCCAAATCCCCCAGTAAACGTCCCGTCGGCGCCCGCGAAGGGGGATAGAATTGATTAATCAGCACTACCTTCATCGCATATTCGACTTAGCGTAGGGACCGACACTCCTGCCTATGTCTGCGATGCATGTGCATCCCGCAGGGCCCTGTTTATCATTCGTTCATACTGCATCATAGCGCGACAGAATTTCCATCCCGGCCCGCCATCCAGAAATCCGCGACGCCACACATACGCATAAACGAAGCGGAGCCACGGGCGAGCGGGAAGGCGATACGACCAGGCGCGCCAAGCTGTCCGGCGCTGGGCCCGATCCCGGGCAAACAAACCGGTCAGGCCGGATGGCAGGTGCCCTTCCCGGATACGCTGGGCCTCGGCCTGGGCATAACGTTCATGTTTGGCATACCACTCCCCCCACCCTTTTGAGAAGGCGTAATGCAACAATGGTTCACGTAAGTAGACCCATGTTTCCGGGGCTGCATCGATGATTTCGCCGTGTCCCCCCATACGGAATCGCGGGCCATCCCGGTGAACGAGTCGCGGCACGTAAACGGGATAGTCCGCGCTATGTTTTAGCCAGCGATCGTCCAAGATGATCTTTCGTGGTACACCGCCTATTTGCGTCGTATTGAGCGTTGGCAGTAGCGATTGGATTTCCGCCAGACCGGCCGGCGTGACCACCTCGTCGGCATCCAAATGCAATGTCCAGCCCGTGTCGCTCCCGGCCTGTTGCATGGCCCAGTTTCGTTGATCGGCAAAGGATGTAAACGGGTGATGCACCACGCGCGCGCCCGCCGCTTCCGCCACCTGCACGCTGGCATCGGTACTGCCGTCGTCAACCACCACCACCTCCTCACAATCAGCCAACGCTTCGAGGCAACGCGGCAGGTTATCCGCTTCGTTGTGGGACAATACGATGGCGGTTAAGGCTATCTTGGGTGCGGGCATATTCGTCATGTTAGCTGCCGTTCCCGGATAAATCGCGCCGGGTTACCACCGACAATATGCCGTGGCGGGACGGACTTCAGAACTACGGCACGCACCCCAACCACCGCGTCAATACCGATCTCGATCCCGGGATGGAGATAGGCTTCGGCGCACACCCAGGCACCGGCACCGATTCGAATCGGCGCCGTGACCAGCGGCATATTCGGGTGATCCACGTCGTGCGAGGCGGTACAGATGAACGCGCGCTGACTCACCGTGGCATGCGCACCTATTTCGATACGGTCCACTGCATATAAATCCACCCCATGACTGATTGTGGCATAATCCCCCAATGTCAGATTCCACGGCGCCCAGATCCGCGCCGAGGGCATCACCTGGACACCACGCCCCACCCGGGCCCCGAACCATCGCAGCAGTGTTCGGCGTCCGCCCTGCCAAAACCAAGGACTGGGCCGAAAGAGGCATACCCATGCGATCTGCCACAGTAGTCGCCGCAACTTGTTGCCACCGGAGTGCGGGCTCGGACACACGGCTCGATCAATCCGGACGCGAGATTCATGCTCATCTGAGGTGATAGTCATTCCGGTCCCACCTTATCAATAACCTGACGGCTTGTCATGCAAAGCCCTTCCAGCAACTCCACCAACGGCCGACTGACATTGTCCCATCGGTACTGGGCGGCATTCGTTTGTGCCCGATCAGACTGTTCCTGCCAATGTGCATCATCGGTAAGCAAGCGCTTGAGGGCGGCGGCCACGCCGTCGCAATCATCGGGATCGAAATAGATTCCGCCCTGGCCGCAGACTTCCGGAATGGCGCATACATTGGAGCTAATCACAGGCGTGCCAAATGCTTGCGCTTCGATTGAGGGAATACCGAACGACTCGCAACGGCTCATGAGGACAAAGACGCGAGCTTGGGCATAAGCGGTTTCCAGTTCCTCGCGGGATACATAGCCTGCAATACCAACGATTTCCGTGAGATTGAGGTCCTTAATCAGTTGGTCAATTTTTCGCCGGTAGGCGTCATTTGGCCACGACCCCACCAAATCCATTTGCAGCGGGTGCACCTGATCTATCTTGAGTTGATGCACCGCTTTCAGGACCGTCTCCACATTCTTGTGCGGCGCCATCACGGATACACAGATGAGTTGTCCCGGTCGCCGCTTCTCAAGCGGCAGAACGAAGGCCCGCTTCAGTGTATCCGCATCCGGCGCTTGTGCAGCAATAATACCTTCACGCTCACAATGACCGGCTGCACGGCGGTAGGCCGATTGCATGTAGTGGGAATTGAAGGCCATGGCTTCTGCGGTCTGCATGGATCGGATATACGCGCGTCGCTGTAACCACGCTTTGAACCGATCACGGTACCGTTGGGCCGCAGGAATGAACGCCCACGGATTCTGGCAAAATACGACTTGCGGGATACCGATGCGGGATGCGGCGATGCCGCTTGGTGTAAAATATGCATCGATTTGCTCCCGCCGGATTAATCGCGTCAAGAAAAAGCGCTCCCATAGGGTTCGGGCTAGCCAGTGTCGCGTACCGGGGGGGGCATTGATCCAGCATAACCGATCGTCCATCCCGCGAAATAGTGTCTGGTCATCCGGGCGGACCAGGACGAAAAACTGGATCCGATCCGAAAGGTTCATGGTCGCCTGTTGCAAGTGCCCCCGCAACACCTGAGCGCCGCTCGGATTGGTCACCGACAAGGCGTTAATGAGCAACCTCATCCGTCCGGCTCCTGTCGGGAGCGTCGCTCCCAGCCCTCTGCCGATAACAGCAACCCGACCAGCAGGGCCAGCCAAATGATAACAAAGGCATCGCCATAGACTTGCGCCGAGATCAACGAAGACATGCCGTTGGCAATGACCAGTGCAAACAGCCCTGCGCTTACATAGAGGCCGGCATGATGGGCACTGTATCGGATCACCGCGTAGGCGGTCCTGCCCAGTCGAAATAGCATGAGCAGGAAGAGTACACTGCCGGGGACCCCCAGCTCCGCCACCAGCTTGGAGGGTCCACTTTCCTGCCAGATCCTGGGCAATTCGGCCTCGATATGATGAATGCCCTGCTGCGCCATGCCCAATCCATAGCCGAAAAAGCCGGCTTGCTGGATGGTGGCCTGAACGGACCGGACGACATGGGCATAAAACTGCTGGTCGGCCTCATCCAACACCGTGCGATAGAAGCGTTCCAGCGCATCGCTATAAAAATAGTGGCTAATGACTTGCCATCCGATTCCTATCGCAATACACAACAGGGCCAGAATCGGCACCAGGCGCCGCATCTGCTGAAAGCGATAAATGAGCAGGAGATAGACCCCGAAAAATATCGGGATCATCGAGATCATTTTCCGGCGACCGCATAACCAGACATTGGCCGCAGCCCAAATCGCGATGCCGATCCAGAAATAGCGCCACGCCCCCTTTGTGCGAATGGCCAACATCAGGGAAATCATAAAGACCATGATCGCGTGCCATCCCATGATATCGGGACTACGAAAGAATCCAGACAACATGTTAACCGGTGTACCCATTCGGTACGTTACCCAGATATGGTCCAACGCTTCCGTACCGATTATAGCCATGCGTTGATTCCAGCCCAGGTATTCCAACGGACCGCCGATCAATAGTACGGACCCCGCCAATGCGTAAAAAGCCAGCACGCGTGATACGTCGCGATCCTTTAATGGAAACTGCCATCCCAACTGAATCGCAAAGAACACACACACATAGACCAGTCCCCCGAGCACAGCTATTTTCCATGTGCCTTGCCCGTAGGTGATTGACAAGATGGCGGGGACGGCGAGATACACCGCGAACCATTGCAGGCTTTGCCCCCATTTGGGGAACGTGGAGAGAAATGCCCTCACCTGTAGCGCATTGGATTGGAACGCCCCCGCCATAATCGCAAACCAAATGGGGATGCTGGACATGGCCATCATCCCAGGCACACCCGGGACCAGCTTCCGCATGGGATCCTGGATAAGTGCCACAACGATCATCGCGAGCACGCCCCACCGCCAATTACGGAAAGCGATGACACAGGCCACCATCAACAGAGTGATAAATAAATATAACATGATCTATTCGTTCCGGGGACGAATCAGCTTGTACGACCGCTATTCAGCAGCGCGGTGCAAATACCTTGCGCCGTTGAATGAATGTCATACTGCCTGATCTTCGCCTGTGCCGCAATGCCCTCTTGCCGGGCCTTGTCCGGGTCAGCCACATAGGATCGCAGGTGCGAAGAAAGCGCTGCATGGTCGCCACAGGCATACACCTCGCCGGTCTGTCCCGGCTGGACCAGATCTACTGCGCACCCCACCTGATCCGAAACTATTGCGGGGCGCCCCGACGCCATCGCCTCATTGACCACCAGTCCCCATGTCTCGCCCGCATCCGAGGGCAAGACCAGCACATCCGCCACCGCATAGGCGTCCGGCATGCGGGACTGATTCACGAATCCGGCAAATGTGACTGGCAATTGACATTCTTGTGCCAGACGCTCAGCGTCCGATCGCAATGGACCATCGCCGACCATCAAGACCTGCGTCTGTGTACGGACTTCGGCTGGCAACAGTGCCAACGCATGCAGTACGTCCAATGGACGTTTCTTGGCGATGAACTTGCCTGAAAACAGAAATACAGTTTTGTCAGCCGGGATAGCCCAGGAATTTCGCACGGTTTGTTTCTGCCCCCCCCGTTCTGTCGCTGCTTTCGTAAATCGATCGTTTTCCACGGAATACGGCGCCCATTCGATTCGTTCGTCGGGACACCGATGATAACGATAAAATTCGCGGTTTGCGGTACCAATGGCCAGATAGCCCGCATACTGCTTCAGTAGAAGCCGATGCAACGCATGTTTCCACCGCGCTCGCGGGCGCAGGAGATTCGCCTCACCACGCACCCAGCAAGGGATGTTCAACCGTTTACAAGCCCACAGGGCTTGTAAGCACGATTTAACCACCCAGCCGTTGACAAGAACCGTGTCCGGCCGCATCGACTTCAACTGCGCGTAAATGGACGGTGTATCGCACCCCCCAAACCGGGTGACCGACGGTTCTTTGGCCACATTTTCCAGTAGCGAATAGGTATAACCCGATAGCAACGGCACATCCCACTCAAAATCAACGCCAAATCCCGCCCCTTGCTGTGCCTGATCTGGAATCATCGCATACAGCACATGTAAATCGATCCCGGGTTGCTTCGCCAGTAACCGGAACAATGGCGCCTTATACTGAATCGGATGCGTCTCCACCGCTATGAGCTTCATTTTTTCCATTTTCAGAATTTCAGCTTTTCAG
>SKLK01000244.1 GCA_007123265.1 Kiritimatiellia bacterium | reverse complement strand
ATCCGGGCACCGTGGGCGTAGCTGATCTCAGCCATTTGCAAGTCGGTAAAGCTATTGAAATCTTCAATGATCACTGCGCGGGCACTGGGCGCCATACCTTTGAAATCGCGGTCCATATACGGCCCAGCGTCGCCCGCCATTGCGCCCGGCGCCAAGTTCACCGTTTCGGAGAGGGCGCCACTGCCAAAAATACTGCCGGCCACATGGGTACCATGGCCATCGGTATCACCCGGCAACCCGTCCGAAGTGACACTGGGCGCAAAGGAGTAGTGGACAATGCGTGTGTTGAGGTTGGTCGAGGTCGGCAAGGTATCGTCGATGGCAAAGTTGGGATTTCTGAAGTCGATACCGGTATCCGCCACACTGACGATCACCCCCTGCCCGTCCAGCGTGGGATGGGCTTGGCGCAGACTGTTTACCCGCGTGTTGTAAGCGGCCGTGTCATTCATCACCCGGTTCTGCGGTACCGGTTCCAGCCACTGCACGTCGTCGACGCGAAGGATATCCATTAATTGTTCCGCCGACGACTCGATCGTGACGACGCGACGTCCATCCAGCTCAACCTGCTCGACAACGGATACACCCGGCAACGAGGTGATGGGATCACCGGGCATACCGCGGAACATGACCATGTTGAATTGTCCCCGATCGATTTGCTCCTGCACGTCAGCAGGCACCTTATCCGCGGTCATGAAGGCTCGCACGGCACCGCTCATTTTAAAATACGGATGATAGGGCTCAACATGCTGAACGTCGGCCATGCCGCGCAACGCGTCGAGCTTATCCGGTGCAATCCGTACGGCGTAGGCGGATTCAGGCACATAATGCAGCACCGTCGCGCCAACTTCCTCAGATAGCCGAACGCAGTTCGGCATCAATCAACCGGGCGAACTGGACAATATACATTTCGGTATCTTCCGACGCTTCAAATCCCGGAGGGATGCCCAGATCGGCCGGATTGGCCGGCGGGGAGTGCCCGTCGATCCGGGCATTACGCAACATGATGTACCGGGGCGCGGATTCGTCGGCTGCGGCGGCAAGGGTCCCGGTTGCATCCAGCTCTGTCGCGGTCGCGGCGGTCGTCTCGACGTCAACGTCATCGACTTCCGCCGTCAACAGCGTGGAAATCATGCGAACTTCATCCCCCCGCCGCTCCAGCACCGAGGCGCTACTACCGCTCAGCGCGGCTATGAGTTCTTCCAGCGAGGCGTCCACCAATTTCAGATCGATCCGCTTTTCCTGCAGGCGGTCGTCGAGGGAAATGTTCATGTCGGTGATCCGCGCCAATTGCGCTACGACGGCTGGCAAGGGTGCATCGGCAAGCCGCGCCGTAAAACGCCCCTCGCGCTCTATCAAAACCAGACCGTAATCAGGACGAGGGGCAGATCGAACGACTTCAGATTCGCTGATGTCGGGAGCGGGTGAATGGGTCTGGTGGGAAATGACCAGTCCTGATAAGGAAAGTAACAAGATACCGCTTAGCAAGACGAGTGTTCGGGAGTTCGAAATCATAGCCACAACGCACCTCTACTGAATTGAAACCACCTAACCAAACACACGTCTTCGGCAGGGAGCTCGTTTACACTGCATGTCATCCGATATAGATACCAAGTCCAGTGGATAGCCGTCAAATGCTTAATAGCGTCTTCCCCCCTTGTCTTTCGTCTTAATCGCTGGTTGCGGAAACAGGGCCACTAAGGAAAAGGAGTCGACAAAGCTCACGACAAGGCTCGCGGCGAAGATGATGAAGCGAACGGCCGGCCTCCCGATATGGGCCCATTATGAAAGCGGTTCCTACTCGATCGACCGATTATGTGCCGCCCTTGACAAGCGGGTATCGAGGGCCTGCACCTCGGGGTGTTGATCAAGCGCGTGGTGTAACGCGTGATGGGCCTGCTCGAATGCGGCCTCGGCTTCACTAAACTGTTCGAGCAGCTCACGGCCCGAACCCGATTGTTCGGCAAACGACGCTTGCTGACGCCTCAAATCGCGCGCAGCTTGTTGCGCCTGCTGACGATACGATACGGCTTGTTCCCGCGCCTGCTCCAATTCCTGTTGCAACGTCGCCTGCTCGTCCTGCGCCTCGGGATCGTCGGCGGGTCGGCGCATGGACAACCGCAGCTCGCGTTCCAAGACCGCCACCAGCTCCTCGCCTTCACGTGCGGCCTCATACAAGGCATTCACCGCGCGCATCCGGGCACGGAATTCCGGATGCCTGGTGCGCACATATTGATCCAAGTTGTCACGGGCCTGTTGTAGCGCGTGTTGACGCGAACGGGCTTCCTGGCGCAAGGGGATATAGTCCGGATCGGTGTACTTGAGGCGATGCCGCAACTGAAAGCGCTCGCTCATGAGGCCCATTTGCTGCGCCAACACATCCTCGTGTGCAGCGCTCGACCCGACGGATTCTCCAGGTTCGTTTGCATACGCTGCAGACAGGATCATCACGGCACACCCTGCCATGAACCTCATCAGCCAGCCGCGTGCTTTCGGCCTGACCCTGACCGTATTCGTCGCCATTGGTTTTTCAGCCCCCAGCATTGGCGCGTCAATCAACCTGTTGCTCGCTCGGGCGAATATAGATCTCGGTACGCCGGTTGCGCTGCATGTTCTCTTCGGTGTCATTCGGCGCGATCGGCCGGGAGAATCCATAGCCATGCGCCGTCATCCGGTCACGGGAGATACCGCCCACATCAGCCAGATAGTTCAGCACGGCCATGGCGCGGCGCTCGGATAAAGCAATATTGTATCGCGCGTCCGATCGCGGGCGGCGATCGGCGTGCCCTTCAATGCGCGCGGTGGCGCCAGGATCACGATGCAACACACGAGCGACCAAATCGAGGTCATCGAAATAGATCGAACGCAACTCGGCCCGATCGTAGTCAAACTCGATATTTAAGGAGAAAAGCTGCAGGTCATCCGATGGATCCAACGGGTCGGTACCGTCCTCGATTACTTCATGACCATCGAACACGCCCCCGCCATCGGTGTCCGGATTCAATGGGTCGGTTCCATAAATCCGCACTTCGTCCCCGTCACTAAGTCCATCGTAATCAGTGTCCTGATTGAGCGGGTCGGTGAAGAATATCCAATATTCCTCGCCATCGGTGAGGCCGTCGCCGTCGGTATCGGGATCGAAGGGATCGGTTCCGATCAACATTTCGAACCAGTCCGGCAATCCGTCTCCATCACTGTCGAGTTCGTCGCCGGTTAACCGGAACTCGGGTACAGGCGCCGCGCCCCATCGGTAGGTCAAGGCGAGCATGGACCAGAGATTGAAATCCGACTTGGTGGATACCAAGGTCACCCGGGTATCGCCACGCAACGACAAAGAGTCATTTAAGTGATAAAACAGGCCAGCTCCGGCGGAGACGTAGGGCGCGAACGAACTAGTCAGAAACTTCTTGCGGGACAAGTAGGCACCCGCGCCCATCGACAGGTAGGGGTCAAACCGCATATTCTGGGTGTTGCGCAGATGATATAGGGCGTCCGGCCCGATCCGGAGCAGCCAGGAATCGCTGCTGATGGTCCGCCGATCGCTGCCTTCGCGGAATTCGCGGGCGCTGAGGCTGGGGGCAAAATCCAGCCCCAATTCATAGGTCCAGCGGACATCGCGCGTGTAGCCGAGTCGAAGCGAGGCAAAAAAGCCGCTTTCCATTACCTGATCGCCTTCCAGCTTCACGTACCCGAACCCGCCGCCGACGGTCCAGGGCGCGTCTTCAAACAAATCCACTTCCGCTCGTTGCGCATGCCCGGAAGGCAGGCTCGCAACCAGGGTCAAAGCGCTCAGCAGTAAAAACCCGCGTTTCATTATCATGGCATTCCTCTATTAAATCGTTCCTTCGGCGAGCCGCCGTCTGACATGGTTCATTTCGGTCATACCGTATCAGGTTCCGTCCGAAAGGCAATCGGGAATTATGCGATGGCCGCGGAGTACAGTGCGGGCAGATCATCGAATACGCGATCCGCCTGCGACAGCGCCGCCGCTGGATGCGTGTGTGTTATCCCCCAGACCGTCAAGCCGGCGCCCGTCGCAGCGGCGATTCCGGCCGGCGTGTCTTCAATGGCCAGGCATCGGCGAGGTATCGGCGCTTCGGCCATCGCCTCCCCTACCCGCTCCACCGCGAGCCGGTAACAGGCGGGATCCGGCTTGCTCGCGGCCACATCCTCCGCCGTGACCCGCACGGTAAAGGCGGCTTGCACATTGAGCTGATCTAGAATCGGATCGATATCGCTGCGCAAGGCCCCCGAACAAATAGCCAAGGGCCACCGCTTGGACATCGCTTGGATCACCTCCGGTATCCCCGCATAGGTGGGTACGCCCGTCTGGGTCAAGGCAATAAACGCGGCGGCCTTTTCGGCTATGCACCGGCGCAAGGCGGTATCGTCCAACGGCAGGCCCGCCCGCTGATACGCTGCCCGAAACAGGTCACGATCATCGAAGCCGATGTATTCCGCACAATAGGTGTCCCAATCGCAGGCCAAACCAGCTTCCGCTACCACTTGGCAAAAGGCCCGGTGATGCAGTGGCTCGGTGTCGGCGATGACCCCATCGAAATCGAAAATTACGGCGTCAAACCCGCGGCCACTCATAAGGTCAGTGCCCCCGCCACAATGTCCAGCTCGGTGGCCGTGAACGGATTGAACGGCCCCTGCTTGGACCCCATCACTTTGCGCAGGTGCGCCGTGAGTCGATCGCGATCCAGGGCGACTAAGGATCGCAACGCCGACAGCAGCGCATCCATCCCCTCGCGGCGCATGTATTCATGCATCGCGTGCAGGCAAAAGTTATGGAGATGATCCTGCTTCAGGGCCCACTGCAAATGCGGCAGGGCACGCTGAAAATTCATCCGCGCCATGCACATCAACGCCTCCCCTTCCAACTCGGAGTCGATGAAACGCTCGACCGCCGAATAGGCGGCCTCATCCGCCTGATGCGACAATGCGGCCAACAAAGCCCGGCTGGTGGACGAGCTGACCTCTTGTTCGTTCAAACGGTCCGCCAATAAAAGGGTCAACGCCGGGTTTTGTAGCCGGGCGCAGATGGCAATATCTGCCATGCCCGCCTGCTGCGACAAGCGTTCCTGCATCAGGGCGATGAAGCGCTCCTGCTCCACAACGGTCAAGGTGTCGAAGTACGACTTCGCCGCCCACTCCAGCTCGTAGTCCTCACTATAGTAATGAGATGTTTCCATCCGCGCCAAATCCGCCGCGATGGCTTCACACGATTTGATCCCGTCCGCGCCATTTGTCATGGCCGCACCTCAATGGCTGCACGATACTCCGCCGTGGCACCGGTATCCTCGGTCCATCGCATCGAAAGCGCACCACTTTGGGCCGGGGCGATAGAGAAAAGGAGGTAGGGGTTGGCGGCCATGGCCCGATGCCAGCGGGCCCGCAAAACGGGCTGATCATCCCATTTCACATGTAATTCCTCAATGATGTTAGCGGGTATGACGCGCCCGGACGCGTCTTCGCGGAGTCCGGTTTCCATTGGATGCTGAATCATGGTGCGCACTTCGCCCACCTGACCGGTGCGTAAGCGATCGGGCACCCGCACACGCACCTGCATATGGTTGTCGGACGTGTAGGTCCCGGCCCGGGACAAACAACCGCTAACCGTCACCCGCACGGACTCCACCGCGCCCAGCCATTCACCGTCGCTGGTACGCGCCAACGCCACCACGGCTTGCGACTGATCCAAACGAATACGCGTTGACAGGCTCGCCCGTCCCAAGAGTGGATGCAACGTATACTCGGCGAGTTCCGGGGATGGATTGCGGGTGGCAAATAAATGGATCGCCTCGACATACGCATCCGCGCGCATCGGCGCATCTACGGTGACCGTCACGGGCACCGAGCTGCCGTCCTGCGTCACCGCCGGCACCTCCAAACGGACCCCGGCCATGCGCGGCTCGGTCCCGGCCAAAACGGCTTGGATTTCGGGTATGCGTTGCCAGCCCCAAACCGGTTCCGTAAACCCGATGGCCAAAAGCCCAAACATCATAGCGATCAACCGTATGTTCTGCATGGTAACAATTTCTACGTAAGAGGTTTTCACGCGCTCAATGTACTGGCGCGGTATCGGTCCGCAAGCGAAAAGGTCCGCGACAAGCCGCCGCACCACCCGAAATGATCCCCAGCACCGCCACGAAGGAGGGCCATGCCAGCGTGGATAGACCGGTCAGCCCCTGCCCCACGGTACAGCCCATGGCCAGCGCGCCGCCGATGCCCATCCATAATCCGCCCAACAATAGGCGGCGCATATCGGCGACGGACTCAAATCCGCGCCACGCAAATTCGCGCGCGATGATCGCAGCGATGAACGAGCCCAAGACGACCCCTGCTACCACCACGATACCAAATCCGGCCTGCATCCCTGAGGCCAACATGAGATACAACAGGCTATCGCTGACCGGTGCAACAAAGGTAAGACTTTCGATCGGTACCGGATCAAAGTCATCCGCCCCCACCACTCCGGTCACATACCAACCCGCCGTGACCAATCCGCCGATCACGGCCGCCGCCAGCGCTTCACGGGGCCAGCGATACAATTTCAGCCCGAGCAATGACCACATCACCAGCCCCAAGGCGACAATTACCGGAACGCCCCATGATAGCGAGTCGTTTGTGGTTGTGCCGTGCAGCCATTCGGTCAGCGTGGCATGACGCAACGATACGCTGCCCCACTCGCTCAGGCTTAAACGCCAGGCCGCCAAGGGCCCGGTCAACGTGATCGCCGCCGCCAACCCGATCATTACCAGAACCAGTACGGCGCGGAGGTTGCCGGTACCGAGCAAAACCAAGGCGCGTGATCCGCATCCACGCGCCATCATCATCCCGTAACCGAAAAGCAGCCCCCCCGCCCCTACCAGCCACACGGCGTAGCTGCCGGGAAAGTAGATCGATCGCGAAAGCTCAACGCGGCCCAACGCAGCCAGCGTGCCGGTCCCGAGAATCGCCGTCGCCATCGCCAGCACCACCGCCGCCGCGCGTCGCGTGTTCCGATCCAGCACCCACTCGCGCAGGCCTCGCGCAAAACAAAAACCGGAGCGTTGTGCGACCACGCCAAAGACGACGCCGATGACGAAGCCAAACGCAATCACTTGGGTTTGCGGTTCCATAGGCGCGGTTAGGACGCGGGTGTACCCCAGACATCCTGCGTAATCGCGGCGTACCAGCCGCGCGCGTATTCGGCCTCCAATTGCCGGAAGAGCGGATCCGCACCCATCGGGCTGACGCCACCGGAATCCGGTACTTCCCGCAATTGGCCGTTGTAGACTTCGTACACGCCGACAATACTGATGCCGTGTTCCGGCGCAATCAGGCTGTAGCAGGTATTGGCCCAGCTCGGTTCAGGAAGAAGGACCCGCCCCGTCAACTCGGCGGCAATGGCCCGTGCGGCCACCTTGCCCTGCGTACTGGCGATGAAACCCGATTTGGGCATCGGCGCCGCTTGGGTGGCGTCGCCAATCACATAGACGTCATCAACAAGGGCCGACGCGAACGTATCGGGCCGTACAGGCACCCATCCGCTCGCATCGGTCACCCCGGCGCGGTCGGCGATGAAACCGGCCTTTTGCGGGGGCACAACGTTTAAGACATCGGCTGCATGGATCATGCCAAACTCGGTTTCCACTTCCAACCGGTCCGCATCCACGCGGATGACGGTGCCGTCATTTGATCGGCTTACCCACTCGATCATGTCGCCGTAATGCTCGGCCCAGCCCTGCATAAACAGTCCCTGCTTGGAGAAGCCGTCTTTGGCGTCGAGCAGCAAAACTTTCGCCGAGGGATTGTGGTTCTTCAAATAGTGGGCCACCATACTGACGCGTTCGTAGGGACCCGGCGGACAACGGAAGGGATTGTCCGGTGCGACCAAAACAAATGTGCCCCCCTGCTTCATGCCCGCCAGTTGTTGGCGGAGCAAACGCGATTGATCACCCGGTTTCCATGCGTGCGGGGCTTTCTCCGCCGCCGCCTCATCGTAGCCGTCCAATTCGTTCCAGCGAATATCAATACCGGGCGACAAGATCAGCCGATCCCACGCCAAGCGGGTGCCTGAAGCGAGCTCGACCGTGTGCCCGTCTACATCGACATCCGTGGCCAGCTCGTGAATCACCTCAACGTCGTAGCGTTGTCTTAATTCATCGTACGAATGCCATAACGATTCAAAGGAACGGATGCCGCCCAAATACAGGTTGGTAAACGGACAGGTTATATAACGCGTATTGGGTTCGACGAGGGTTACCGCCAATTCCGGCGCCATTCGCTTCAGGTATTTCGCGGCGGTGGCTCCGCCAAAACCGCCTCCGACCACCACCACACGGCCACTGGCACCTTGACCTGGAATGGCAATCGACGGCCAACTCCAAGCTGCGGCAGCGGCGCTGAAGCCGGCGATACGCTTAATGGATTCCCTACGACTAATCGGTTGATTAAACATTGTGTGCTCTCCTGATTGGCTTAGGGATCCAATGCCGCGAAATACGCAGCCAATCCCTGCAATTCCTCTTCCGAATACGCCCGCGCAATCCGGGGCATCACAGTCGCGCCGGGTACCCGGTCCTGTTTGAAGCTCTGCAATTGCAGATTCAACAAGGCCTCCGGTCGACCCGCGATGGCTGGGATTGCCGTACGCAGCCGGCCATCGGTGCCGTGGCAGGCCGCACATGACATCGCGATTACCTCTACCCGCGCCTCAAATAATTCCTCAGCGGAAACATCGCCCGCAATCACCTCCACCTCGCTATCCACCCACTGTGGATCGGAGTGCGCAGGGCCGCTCGACCACCAGAACAAGGCCGAGGCCAATACCGGGATGCTAAACGCAAAAATACCAATTTTCCTCATAACGTCTCCTCGCAATAGCTCGACTGCGCTCACTATAGGTATTTTAAGAGAGTAATCAACTGACAATCGGTCTTGATCCGGTCGCCACCATTTTCTTGCACATCAGACAGAAATAATACTTGCGCATTAATCAATATTCTGTTCTAATAATATTGTCATGTAGATGATTTTTAAGGGGTTTCCCTGATCGAGTCCTACACGATATGGCGGCGTGAAAATTGAATAGCAGGTGCGGCTGCTACCGATGCCGACTGCGCCCTGATAAGGGGCTTGACGCACTGGAACAGACCGTTTCGATTTGCGACCTTGAGATGATACTGCCGGAGGCGCTGAAGCAGGGGTGACTTAGGCAATCTTCGGCGAAGGAGTTGCGTCATGGACAAACTCGTTCGCTTTGTTGGGCAAACCGGTGCCAGTTGGTTGATTGGAATAGGAGCTTTCGCTCAGCTCCCCTATATGACCGATTTTGAGTCTGGGATCGGGCCTGAATGGTCCGATGCCGTTCTTGACGACTCGCAGCCCCACCACTTTACCGCCTTTTCCGGGCGGTTCGTCAACACCAACCAAGTCCTGACCCTGTCCGGGTTCGAGCCCGACGAGGTCTATACGCTGGGCTTCGACCTGTATGTCATAGATGCGTGGAACAACAACCAGCGCGTGCGCGTGCATGTGGGTGACGACGAGCTGTTTAACGAGTCGTTTGCGAATAGCGGCACACAGACCAATCCGCGTCAACCGGATGAAGGCCGAGCGCATCTCGGCTTCAACTCCGGCAACCACGATACCATCTATCGCAATATTCAAGTTGCGTTCACGGCGGAAACGGCGACCGTGGAAATCCAATTCTCGGGCACGGGTTTCGGGGATATCAGCTCGGTCT
>SKLK01000162.1 GCA_007123265.1 Kiritimatiellia bacterium | reverse complement strand
CCCAATGAATTGCTGCTTGGCGAGATTCGCTTGAATTGGGACGGCTTGCCCCCCTTCCTGCAAATACCCGATGGTGGCTTTTCCAGTCAGCAAATGGGGTCATTCAATTTTGGCCTCTATACGCACGCCTACTTGCGCTTCTTCGATTATCAAGGAGCATCTCCAGTTGAGGGATCCAATATCGCATGGGGGACGGTGGGGCCGGTCGCCATCTCGAATCAAGGATTCGGCGTGGCATCGGTGACATTTGAGGGAACGAATGTGTTCCGCACCAATAATTTTGTGGTGATTCCCGAGCCGGGCACATTTGCGCTCTTGTTCATGGCCGGCACCCTGCTAGTGCTGACCTACTCCTCGGGATTTGGGCGACGATTGCGCGAACAGGCGGGCAGTGAAGGTTCGCAGAACCTTTGACAAGGTGCTGGAGAGGGCGTAATCTAGTACTTGGAGGAAAGCAAATCTGCTATCAACTAAATGCAGCATGAGGAACCTGAGATCATGAAAACGAGTCACGCGGAGACATGGATGCAGCGAAAAGTTGCGTATGTACTTTTTCCCCTTGCCATTGCGATGGGAGGAATCCCCTCGCTCTCTGATGCACTGGTGCCTACACCGTTGCAGATCGGAGCTGCGCATCCCGTGCTTGACCACAACGGGCATCATATGCCGGGCGATGGCTCAATTCCTTACGACGAGCGACCACTGGTTCAAGTGCTGCGCACAGACGATGGTGTGATTCATCCCCCTAATCCCTTGACCGGTGAGCCCCATGAAGGAAACGAAGTGGTGGCGACCGCTCGGATTGGATCGCTAATCGCACCCTACGTGGAGAACAGTGGCCTTTTCGGCGTGGCCATTTCCTCCAATCGCCCTCAAGATGGAGTCGAATTATTCGTGCGCGTGTACAATCGCCCCACGATTGAAGAGTCGATATTCTATTCGCAGTCGCAGGTCATGTACGTGAACGGAAACGAGGAGTTGTTTGCGGAACTCGGCCCCGTGCAGAATCTACTCGATGCGGCCGAATATCGGCTTGATCAATACGGCTTACCACTTCTGTGGAAGTTGGATAATCTCGGCGATGCGTATGTGGACATCCATACAGATATGGACGGGGATGGCTTTACGGTTTGGGAAGAATTCGTGGCTGGTACCGATCCCGATGACGCGGATTCTCGATTTGTTGTCACCTCCCTGCGCACGCTTTACGAAGAAGGTGAACAGGTGGTGGAAGAGGGTGGACAGTGGATTACTCAGCAGGTATTCGACGTAATCGGTGAAGTGCTGTCATGGCAGAGTGCATCCGGCCGAATCTATACGCTGGAATACGCCACGAACTTGATGGGAGAGGGAGCCTTTGAGGTCTTGGCGGCTGACATTCCAGGGACCCCACCGGAGAATTTCTTTACCAACCTGATGACACCCGGCGACGTACCCATTTTCTATCGCGCCCGAGTGATGTGGCCGGATGAGCCTGTATTCGACCCGCCTGCCGAGTAGCAGCTTGATCTGTGGCGCACCGATGGGAGGCTGTGGGGCACGCAGCGATGGGGCGGAGGATCTGACTCACGCACGTTAACCGCGAATCAAACACGCCGCATAAGAACCATCGGTTCCTGAGTTAGGCGGGAAAAGCTGGATTTGATCCAGGCAAATGGCTTCTGGATGTCGGCTCAAGAAGGCTTCAATTTGGCCCTCGTTTTCTTCGGGCTCCAGACTGCACGTGCTGTAGACCATGCGACCGCCTGCGGCGAGCAAGGGCCACGCTCGGTCGAGAATCTCCTCCTGTAACGTGACCAATTGTTTGAGCGTCTTTGGATTGATGCGCCTTCTTGCTTCCGGTCGACGGCGGATAACCCCGGTATTGGAGCAAGGGACATCAAGCAAAATGCCGTCGAATCCTGCGACAGCCTCGTCATGAGGTTTTAGCTCTGTTGCGTCCAATGTGTCCGTCTTGACAAAGGTACATCCGCAGCGTTTCAGATTTTCCTTTAAGCGCGCTAATCGAAGCGGATTCAGATCCGCTGCGATCAAGTAACCTTGCTGTTCCATTTGATCTGCGATGGCGATGACCTTGCCGCCCGGCGCAGCGCAGGCGTCGAAGATGCGCTGGCCAGGCTGAGCGGCCAACATATCAACCGCAACCATCGTGGCTGGATCTTGCACAACAAAGCGACCCTGCGCATAGCCCGGCAAATCATCCACGTAGGCGCAGGCACCAAGCACAATGAAGTCGGATCGTGCGACATGCAGTTGGGCGGGAACCCCAGCGGAATGCAACTCATGCAAAAGCGCCTCAACGGAAGTCGTGTCCCTGACGCGTAGCACAAGGTCCGGACGTTGATTGTTCCACTCACAGAGCTGCTCCGTGCGCTTGCGCCCGTACCGGGCGATCCATCGATCGACCAATTCTTTCGGGTGACTCAGGCGTACGTCGAGCGGTTGCTTCGCAAGCCCATCCAACAGGGCGGTGCGTTCACGCAGTGCCCTGCGCAATATGGCATTGACGAAGCCCCCTCCCTTCTGGCCCGACATAGCCTTGGCCGCTTCAACAGTTTCATGAACCGCGGCATAGGGCTCAACATGATCCAGATAAAGAAGTTGGTATAAGCCGACATGCAGAACGGATTGCAGCACCGCAGCCGGTGGACGGGATGCCAAGCGCGATACCATCCAATCCAAGGCGCGCTGATTGCGGATCACCCCGAGCACAATTTCAGTGACAAATGCGCGATCGCGCTGCACCGTTTCCAGTAATCGGGAGGGGAAATCACTCGGGTGACGGCCCTGATACAAAAGTTGGGCCGCGACTTGGCGGCTATTCAAATGGCGCTCGGGGGAGGGAGGCATAGGGTTGATCAGTTCCAGCTCATGGATGGTCCGTAAAGTCTGTGGCCAAGCGAATGCAGCGATGGCCAGTCGAGGCTCGCCGCCCTTTATCACGCTTGTTTTTTCGCCTTCGCTTAAGCATACTTAATCGCCTGAAGTATTCTGATAGGATGTCCTGTGTGAAATACGATTCGGTTATGTCGGCCCGGTGAAAGAGGCGTTACGCGCCAGATATCGTCGATCGGCCTCGACCGATTGACGTGACAATACACAGGGATAGGGTCTTGTTACAGAACTTTATTGATGATCGGGGTATGTGGCCGGCTGGGCTTGAGCAAATGCGAGAATGAGGATCGCGCGATGGCGAAGGGAACAAATAGACAAATGCATCGGGCCAGCGCCTACGGGCCGTACGCGTTGATGATTTTCGTGCTGCTGGGACTGGTAGGGTGTTCGTCGCGGGATATCCGGCGTTCACCACCGCGACGGGTCGTTCCAGCCGAAGCCCGCATACACAATCTGGAGGTGACAGGGTACTGTCACTGCGGAAGCTGTTGCGGTTGGCGGCGGAATTGGCGGGGAGTACCTGTGTACTCCTATGGTCCGCAGAAAGGGCAAAGAAAAGAGGTTGGGATTACCGCCAGTGGGGCACGGGTGCGGCCCGGGACCATTGCGGCGGATACACGTCTTTTCCCCTTCGGTACGATCATGTATGTGCCCGGATATGGCTACGGAATCGTTGAAGATCGCGGAGGCGCTATCCGCGGTCACAAGATCGATCTCTATTTCAGGACCCATCAACAGGCACTGGAGTGGGGCCGACAGCATAAGCAGGTGCGTGTATGGTTGCCCTGATTGATCAAGGAGAGGCCATGATGCCCATGTTTTCACCACTGGATATCGCCATTCTGGTTGTGCTCGCTTACGGCTTGGTGCGGGGCATCTTCCGCGGCCTCTCGGGCGAGCTGGCTGGCCTGCTCAGCGTCGCCGCCGCAGGGTTTGCCGGATGGCACCTCTATGCGCCCATGGGAAGATTGCTCGAGGATACCACCCGGATGACGCCCTTGCAGGCGGATACCGCCGCCTTCTTTGTCGTTATTGTCGGTGCGCTCATCATCCTGTATGTGCTGTCCTTGCTGTTTAAGGCGGTTATGGAGTTGACCTTCAAGGGGTTATTCGAGCGGGTCGGCGGCGCAGTAGCAGGCGTCACGCGCTACGCAGTGATCCTGGCGGCGCTCCTGCTGGTGGTGGACCAGTTCGCCCGGGGCGGCGTGCGTGAATATATCGAACAAGATTCGTGGATCACGCGTCACGCGCTGGCCTATTTGGGGCCCTGGTACCAGGAAGCGTTGGAACGCTACCCCGAGTGGACCCCCTTCGGGCTGGATGCGCGCGACGAGGATGCCGAGTGGACAACAGACGGTCGGATCGAAGACGAGGTGTTTTAGCCAATGAATGTTCAGGGCAAAGATGCCATCGAACAAATCCGCCTACATAGCGATATCGTCGAAACCATTGGACGCTACATTCCACTGAAGAAAGCCGGACACCGATTTCGTGGGTTGTGCCCGTTTCATAAAGAGAAGACGCCGTCCTTTCACGTGGATCCGGACAAGCAACTTTTCCACTGCTTCGGCTGCCATGCGGGTGGCGATGTGTTCAGTTTTGTGATGCAGTATGAAAACGTCGAATTTCCCGAAGCGGCTCGCATACTCGCGGATCGCGCCGGCATCCAGTATGAGCCGAGGGCTGCGTCACATGGTCAAGTCGATCGATCGGAGAAGGCCCGCCTGTATGAGCTACATGCCGATTTAGCAGCATATTATGCCGATCGGCTGGCGAACGACCCCGCGGCAGCGAGGGCCCGGGACTATTTGCAGTCTCGCGATCTGATGGATGCTGTTGAGCCGTTCCAGCTGGGCTTTGCTCCCGTGGCCGCGAACGCCTGCGCCAAATGGGCCCAAAAAAAAGGTTATTCGCAGCCTCTTATGGAGCAAGCGGGCGTATTGCTGCCGAGTGATCGGGGCGGCGATCCATACGACCGCTTTAAGGGGCGCTTGATGTTCCCTATCCACGACGAACAAGGACGTATCGTCGGGTTTAGCGGTCGCATACTGGATCAATCGTCACCCGCGAAATACGTGAATAGTCCTGAAACATTACTCTTCAAAAAAAGTCGCATTCTTTACGGATTGAATCGGGCACGCCAGGATATGGTTGATCGTCGGCAAGCGATTGTGTGCGAAGGTCAAATCGATGTCATCCGCTGCCAACTCGCGGGCTTTACAAACGCGGCGGCGCCCCAGGGAACAGCGCTGACCGATTCACATGCCCGTTTGCTTAAGCGATACGCGGATGAAGTGGTCCTGGTCTTTGACGCCGACACGGCCGGCCAAAACGCCGCCCTGCGAAGTGCGGAATTATTGTTGGCCGAGGGATTGTCTGTCCGTGTCGCATCGTTGCCGGAAAAACATGATCCGGATAGCTTGTTGCGTGAAAAGGGGGAGGGCGTGTTTCGCCAATACCTGCTTGATGCCCAATCGTTGGTTTCGTTTCACCTGAACATACAGCGGGATCGCGGCGAGCTGGATTCCGAAGCAGGGCGCTTGCGAGCGATCCGAACCCTATTGGAAATCGTCCAAAATGCGTCGACCGCCGTCCAACGAGAACACTACCTGCAGGAAGCCGCCGATTCATTAAAGATTTCAATGGACGCTTTGCGGCAAGACATGAACAAACTGGCGCGACCGTCAGCCTACCGGCAGACCCGGCGCGATGAGGTCGAACCCGGCCCCAAGGCAAGGGACAAAGATACTTTCCCCCCGGAAGAAGTGGGTTTGATCGAGCTGATGATCGCGCACCCGGAGGTATTGGATATAATCAGCCGACATGTTCCCCCTGATGCAATAACCCACCCGGTGTGCCGGAACCTGATGCAAACCATTATGACATTACCCGAAATGGATGAGGTAGAGTTGATGCGGGCCTTGAATGAAGAAGATGAAGTATGTCGTCGACTGGCGGCGCGAATACGAATGACCGCCCGAACCATCACCAGCGAAGAACGGTCGGGAATGCATGCTGCACAGGACATTATCCTCAAGTTACGTATGCGCCTCTTGGACCGCCAAATCCGCGCTTGCATTGAGCGGATGGCCCAAGCCAGTGCCGATGAATACCGCATACTTAACAATGAAAGCGCCCAGTTGATGTTGCTGAAAAAGCAGCTGCAACGTGGATGGGAAGCGGCAATGCCGATTCTGGAACTGGATGATTAACAGTTCTGAAATACGTTGACTGCTTGTAGACGAAGGCCAGACACAGCCGATAGTCTTCCCGCAGCACGAAATATGCGGTATTCTTATGCAAAGTCGGCCCCGCATGAGCGGGTAGACCCGGGACTGCCCCCAAATAGATTTGCGGGCGGTACGCTTGACAAAGTGCGCTGATTTGTAAATATTCACCGCACCTTGCTATAATAGTATTCGTGTGCCTTTTTTTGGAGAATGTATGCCCAAGACGGAAGTAAAAAAGACTAAACCGAAAGCCTCAAAATCTAAAAAAGTGGTGAAAAAGTCCACTTTAGCCCGGAAAAAGGTCGCGTCATCCACTAAAAAGACCACGCCTGCCCCCTCCTCAAAAAAGGCCAAGACGCAGAGTCGCCCCCAAAAACCCGAAGAAAAGGCCGGTAAGGTGACCGATGCCCCCGTGGAGCAGCTGAGCCGTCCGCCCACGGATGAGGAGCAAGCTGAATTAGAAGCCGTGCAGTCGGATTCGAATGTCGTCCAAATTTCCGTTAATCGCGAGGACCGCAATCAGAAGATCAAAGAACTGATTACGCTGGCGGGTGATCAGGGGTACTTGACGTACGACGACATCAATGAGGCGATGCCCGAAAGTGTCGTCAATTCCGACGAATTCGATGGCATCGTGATCCTTTTCCGAGGCATGGATATCGAGGTTATTGAGTCGTCGGAAGTCGAAAAGTTTAAAGAAGTTGCCGAAAAAGAAGAGCGCGCCAAGCAAGCTCAGCGCATGGACGTCCTGGATGATCCTGTGCGCATGTATTTGAAGCAAATGGGGCAAGTCCCCTTGCTTACCCGTGAGCAGGAAGTCGAAATCTCGAAGCGCATTGAAGAAGCCGAAATCAATTCCCGACTGGTCTTCAATCAATTCGGTTGTGCGACCGATGCCTATTTGGGGTTGGCCGAGCGGCTGCGCGCGGGGAAGGAACGGTTTGACCGGGTAATTAATGATAAAATGGTGGAAAGCCGGGATAAGTATTTCCGCCTCTTGCCGCGCACAGAGTCGCAGATACTCAAGTTGCATGAAGAAGTTGGCAAACATTTTGCCGCCGCCTTGAAAGTACGGCAAACCAAGGCTCAACAAGAAAAAAGCGCCAAGACCTTGGAGCAGTCCCGCAAGAAGCTGACCCAGCAATTCGATAAGCTCTGTTTCAAGCAAAAAGCGGTTGAGGATATCATGCTGGCGGTCGATGAGCATTTCCAGGCCTATCGGAAATCGTCCGACGCCTTGCGCAGGCTCGAAACGGGTCGCAAGTCCGCTGCGAACAAGGAAGCTATCAAGGTCGAAAAGCAGGCTTTAAAGAAGCTTGAACTTTCGCAACGCGTCCCCTTGGATGAGTTTGAGGAGCAGTACCGCACCCTGCGGCTTTGGATGCGGAAAGGGTTGCGTGCTAAGTCTGAAATGGTCGAAGCCAATCTGCGTCTGGTAATTAGTATCGCAAAAAAATACACTAACCGCGGTCTGTCCTTTCTTGACCTGATTCAGGAAGGGAATATGGGATTGATGAAGGCGGTGGAAAAATTTGAGTACCGGCGTGGATACAAATTCAGCACCTATGCGACGTGGTGGATTCGGCAGGCGATTACCAGGTCCATCGCCGATCAGGCACGGACCATTCGAATTCCAGTCCACATGATCGAGACAATCAACAAGTTAATGCGCTTGCAAAAACAATTGGTGCAAGAACTTGGTCGGGAGCCCACACCGGAGGAAGTCGCGGAAGAAATGACCTTGCCGGTTGAGCGGGTGCGCGCCATCCTGAAAATCGCGCAACAGCCAATCTCCTTGCAAAGCCCGATTGGTGACAGCGATGACACGCACTTTGGTGATTTCATCGAAGATAAGACGGCTGAAAATCCCTCGGATATGACGGCCTACAGTTTATTAAAAGATCGTCTGCAAGATGTGTTGAAGACGCTGACGGAGCGCGAACAAGAGGTTTTGACGTTGCGGTTCGGACTGGCAGATGGCTATTCTCGTACGCTTGAGGAGGTCGGGCGGAAATTCGATGTTACGCGAGAGCGGATTCGCCAAATCGAAGCGAAAGCCCTCCGCAAAATGCGCCATCCGACCCGAATCCGGAAGTTGGATGGCTTTCTGGAGAGTGGAGACTGAGAAAGGAATGCCCATGACTGATTCACTGTCGACCCCGATCACGAAAATCGTAAAGCGAAACGGGAGCGTGGTCCCCTACGACCGCGATCGTATTGCAACCGCTATATTCAAGGCCGCAGCAACGGTTGGTGGATCCGATCGGGAGATGGCCGAGGCGTTGGCGGTCAAAGTCGAGCAGGCCGTGGCAGGAACGTATGGGCTGAACAGTATACCGACAGTTGAGGATATTCAGGATCTGGTGGAAAAGACCCTGATCGAGGAGGGCCATGCAAAAACTTCGCGTGCGTATATCCTATACCGCGCGAAACGAGCTGAAGCGCGAGAAAGCCGCGCCATGCAAGGCGAGTACTCGGACAACATTCCTTACAAGAAAATTTACGAAATCCTGCGGTGGAATATGGACCACGGCTGTGACACGGTCGAGGGAATCAACCAGCTGATTGCTGCTGGCCAGTACCCGGATTTGGTCCGGGCCGTTGAACAAAGATACGATGAAGAGGTGCGGCGGGGGGCGGAACAGATGCTGGAACGCATACCCGGCATTCGCATCGTCATTATTGCGGGTCCTTCATCATCCGGGAAAACAACCACGACGATCAAGGCCAGCGAAAAGCTAAGCGAAGCGGGTATTCAGCTCAAAGCAATCAACGTGGATCACTATTTCTTCGATCTGGAAATGCACCCGAAAGATGAGTTTGGTGATTATGATTATGAAACGCCTCAAGCATTGGACTTGGAACTAATTAATTTTCATTTGACGGAGTTACTTGCCGGTCGAACCATCAAGACCCCACATTATGACTTTAAGACCGGAAAGCGTCAGCTTGAAGTGCATGAAATGGCCTTGGAAGACAATGAAATCGTATTAATCGACAGCCTCCATGGCTTATACGATGCGATGACACACAGCATTCCTGCTGATCAAAAATTCCGACTCTATATTGAGACATTAGGCCAAGTTCGCACACGTGACGGAATCTTTATGCGCTGGGCGGATAATCGGCTGATGCGTCGAATGATCCGCGATAGTTGGCACCGTAATTTACAACCCTTGCAGACACTCACGCATTGGCATTATGTCCGACGCAGTGAATTGCGAAATATTATACCGTTTATCAGTTCGGTGGATTATGTGGTCAACAGCGCCATGCCACATGAGCTGCCCATTATGAAGAATAAGTTGTTTCGATACTTCCCCGAAGCCATGGAGCTCTATAAAGACGATCCCAAACGTCAAGACGCCTATGTGCGGGCGAAGCGTGTGCACGATATGCTTTCAGGCCTGACGGAAATGCCGGACGACCAACATATCCCCCAAAAATCCCTGTTGCGCGAGTTCATTGGGGGCAGCCAATATAGCTATTAGAAATCTCTGTCAGTTCCGCCCATTAAATCCGCTCAGGTGTTTGAATGCCCAGCAAACCCAGCCCTCTCCGTAGCGTCATAGCGACGAGTTGACCAAGGCGGATGCGGCTTTCACGGATGCCTTCGGGTGCCTTGAGGAACGGTACGTTCTGGTAGAACGAGCTGTACGCTTGAGCCAGCTCATAAAGGT
>SKLK01000262.1 GCA_007123265.1 Kiritimatiellia bacterium | reverse complement strand
GTAGTAGCCCAACTCGGGAGGGCGAGCGTCCCCGCGAGCCGTCCGATTTCCTGTGTCACGGCTCGACAGAGTCTCGCCCTCCCCAATGCAGTTCCGGCTTCAGCCCGCAGGAGTTGTCTTCGCTTCTGCATCTTCTGCGTATTCTGCGGTTCGCGCCAACGTGTTGCTGCTTCCCAGTAGGTCAGGCATTCTTGCCTGACCTTTGAGTGGCGATTGGTTTTGGTGTGCGTTGGCCAAAAGGGTCGCGTGGGTCACGCGCCGGTCAGGATCGATCGCGGTGCTCGGTGGACGGTTTTAAAAAAAGCGTACATAACTCAGCGAGGGCGGCTACAGTCTTGGTTGCGGATGAATTCTGCGTTAGGGTGAACTAATTGATTCGGACTCGTCCACTCAGCGTCCACCCGCCATCTTCATCATGCGCGTCCGCGCCCAGCGTGCGCGGCTACAGAAGGAAAATGCGCTTCAAACTGTAGTCGGCCACGGTGGGGCCGACCGGATATGTCGTTCGGCCTCATTGATTCTTTCGCCAAGCCCTGCGACTTTGTGAGAGGCCTTCTCGTTCTCTCCATCAGGTATCGGTTTCCGGCAACTGCGCCAAGGCGTCACGTCCGGTCATACCCGTCGTCAAACCGAGTGCTTGGCCGCTTTGATTCACGGATACGACCGTGCCGTCGAGCAGGTCCTCGAGTGTGGCGACGCCGGTAATTTTGGCGGCAGGCACATTGAATTTGTCCAGCGCGCCAATATCAAATGCCCCACAAGCCAGCAGACCGTTGCCTTTCTTGATGAAGACCAAGTGGCACGTATCCATGGGAATGGCATAGCCTTCCGCGTTGAATTCGGGCATAGATGTGATGGGCGTATTCAATTTCATATTTGATCCCCTTTCGGACTGACGCTAATCTACATCGCATGTCGGAACAAGAAAATGAAGAGGTCTCGTTGTCGGACTGTTTGCAGCAAGTGGAAACGCGCATTCAGGAGGCGTGTCGCCGGGCAGGCCGGGATCGTGGTGAGGTGACGTTGCTGGCGGTTTCCAAGGGGCACGGACCAGGTCGTATCCATGAGGCGGTGGCGGCGGGCATCCATGAATTCGGCGAAAGCAAGGTGCAGGAGGCGCGGGCCAAGATTCCTCAATCGCCCTCCTCTGCCCGCTGGCATCTGATTGGTCATTTGCAATCGAATAAAGTTAAACTGGCCGTCGAATTGTTCCCGGTCATTCATTCGGTTGATTCACTGAAGATCTTGAACGGATTAAATGAGGCGGCGACGGCGCAGGGCGTCGTGCGCGAGGTGTTTCTGGAAGTCAACGTGTCGGGGGAGCTGTCCAAGTATGGGTTGGTTCCCGACGCAGTGCGGGAGGTGTTGGACGCCGCGACCCATTGCATGGCGCTGGATGTCGTGGGATTGATGACCATCCCGCCCTTCACCGAGGATCCCGAGGGCGCGCGCCCGCATTTCCGGGCGTTGCGGGAGTTGCGCGATCGTGTATCGCAGGATACCGGTTTCCCTTTGGAGCAATTATCAATGGGGATGTCGCACGATTTAGAAATCGCTATCGAAGAGGGCGCCACCTGTGTTCGGGTCGGCACAGACTTGTTCGGTGCGCGAAAACCACCATCCCGATAGGAAAAGATATGACCGATACCCTGGCATTTGTAGGCGGCGGAAACATGGCGGAAGCCCTGATTAGCGGTTTGCTGCGTCAGCGACGTATGGTGCCCGAGCAGATTTCTGTCAGCGATATTCAGCCGGACCGTTTGGCCTACCTGGCGTCCGGGTTTGGGGTGCACACGAGTAGGGATACGGCCGACTTGGTGCGACGTGCGGCGACCGTTGTCTTGGCCGTGAAGCCGCAAGGGATTCGTGAGGTGCTTGACGAAATTCGTCCGGCCATGGATCGAAATCCGTTGATTATTAGTATCGCCGCCGGCGTTTCGCTGGCGACATTGGCAGCGGGTTTACCGTCGGGTAGCCGCATTATTCGTGCCATGCCGAACACGCCGGCGTTGGTAGGGCGGGGGGTGACCGTTATCTGTCGGGGCGACGCAGTCACCGAGGATGATGTTGCAGTTGCGGAGGCGGTGTTGGGTGCGGCGGGACGGGTCTGGCGTGTCGATGAGACGGCGATGGATGCCGTCACTGCGATCAGCGGTAGTGGGCCGGCTTATGTGTTCTATTTGATGGAGGCGATGTTGGATGCGGCTGAGCGGATGGGTCTATCGCCGGAAACGGCGCGGGAATGGGTGCTGGATACGGTTGAAGGCGCGGCGGTGTTATGCCGGGAAACAGGCCGGCACCCGGAAACGTTGCGGCAGCAGGTTACGTCGAAAGGGGGCACGACCGCTGCCGCATTGGACGTGATGCAGGAAGAGTCCGTGAACGATCATTTGGTCACCGCGATCCTGGCGGCGCAGCAGCGCGCCCGCGAACTGGCCGAACAGAACGCCTGATCTGCCCACCGGTTGGGGCCCGACGAAGCGGGGCATTACTTTTCGCCTGCGACGACCTCTGCGATATTGAACGCATGATCTTTCATGCGCCGGTAATGGTTCAATATATCGAGGTAGATAATGCTCTTGAGTGGCGTTACCTCTTCGTTGCTCAATCGCTGCATATGGGCCCGGCGCGCCTTCTTCATCATTCGTGTGATGTGGTCCCCGTCCGCCCGGGCCCGCGCCATAATGGTGGCTGCCTGCCCTTCGCGAAGGGCGGCGTTGATCAAATGGACATAATCCTTGACCCACTGGTGCAGTTGCCGGAGGTCGGCTAGACCTTGCTCGCTGAGTGTGATCTGATTGCGACGCAGTTTGATCAATGATTTAACCACGGAGGCTTGGTAATCGCTCAGCGTTTCGTATTCATCCGCCATGCGGATTTGGCCACGTGCCTCCTCAACGACCTTGTGGGGAACTTCCCCGCCCAGTAAATGACCGAGAAAGACGGAAACTTCTTTTTGCATTTCATCCAAAATCTTCTCGCGCCGGAGTAGTTTTTCCTCCAGCTCGGGTTGTCCATTGGGTTGTGCCAGGATGCCGTCCAGGTAGCCGAACATCTTCTCCACCGCATTGGCCATGACAAAGATCTGTTCACGGGACTGAACAATTCCGAGGGAAGGTGAGTGCGCCATGCGCACATCCAGGAAGGTCAGCTTCTTGATCTCGCGGGTCGTGGGTTCCGGGATCAAGCGGGTCACCACCCAACCCAGTACACCCGCAAACGGGAGGAAAAGGAGGGCATTGACCACATTGAAACTCGTATGCACGAGTGCGATCGAACGCAGGATGTAGGGAAAGGTTTCTTGACCGTCCCGCATGACCATCAGATCCGGATCATGGCCGACTACGTTCATGACCAACGTGGTCACTACGGGAAAGAGAATGATAAACCAAAGGGTACCAATCGCATTAAAGAGGATATGTCCCCATGCGGCTCGTTTGGCGGCGGTGGTGGCGCCCAGCGAGGCTAGGTAGGACGTGACGGTAGTGCCGATATTCTCACCCAACACCAGCGCGGCCGCCGTGTGAAACTGGATGACGCCCGCTGCTGCTAGTCCCATGGTGATACCCAAAGTGGCCGAGGACGATTGGACGAGAATGGTCAAAACCGCGCCTACGATGACGGCCTTAATGATGCCGGAATAGGAGGTGGCTTCAAAGGCATGGAACCAGACCCGGAACCCCTCAAGCTCGCGCAGTGGCGAAAAGCCGTTCTTCATAAGCTCCAAGCCGAAAAACAACATGCCGATGCCCATGATCGACATGCCGATGTAGCGGAGGCGATCGGTTTTGGCAAAAAGGTAGAAGAGCGCTGCCACGCCAAGCAGGGGTAGGCCGTATCGGCCGATTTCAAGGACGAGGATCCAGCCGGTAATCGTGGTGCCGACATTGGCGCCGAAAATAACCCCGATCGCTTGCTTCAGCGTCATGAATCCGCTGTTCACCAAGCCTACGGTCATCACCGTGGTTACCGTGCTGGACTGCACGATACAGGTTACCGCAAGGCCGGAAATCAGGCCCATGACCCGGTTGTGGGTGACCGCGCTGATCATTCGGCGCAGGCGATCGCCGGCAATGGCTTGCAGTCCTTCCGACATGAAGCGCATACCGACCAAAAAGATGCCCAAACCACCGATGGCAGTGAAGGCGATTTCAAAGAATAAAGAAACGTCCATAGGGGGCCGGTCGCATCATCGTCTGGTCAAACTGAATCGAGAATGGCTGGGTTGTACTAATCGGCGCCGGGATACGTCAAGCTTCCTTGAAACACGTGGGCGGCCGGTCCCGTTAAGGTCACGTCTGCGGCCCCTTCATCGGTCAAATGGAAATCGACGGCCAATTGATATCCGCCGACGGTGACGACTTGCACCGGGGCGGCCACCCGACCACGCTTGGCGCTGAGGAGGGCCGCGGCAACGATGCCCGTACCACAGGCGGGGGTTTCCGCTTCCACGCCACGTTCATAGGTGCGCAGCTTTAGCATGTGGGCATCCAGTACTTGGACAAAATTGGCATTGGTGCCTTGCGGCGCAAAATCCGCGTGATACCGAACCGCCGCTCCCCACGTCTGCACGGGAATGGCGGCCACGTCCTCAACCTCAATCACCACATGCGGGACACCGCTGTTGACTGAGGTATACGCCAGCGCCTGGCCCTCAATTTCCAGCGAACCCTCCAAGCACCAATCCGTCGGTGGCGTCATGGTTAGCTGCACGATCTCGCCATCGACTTGGGCGCCGACACGGCCGGCCTGCGTAGCAAACTGCATCTCGGGTGGTGCAACCCCCAATTCGCAGGCGAGTCGGGCAATACAGCGGGCACCGTTGCCGCACATATCCACTTCGCCCCCATCCGGGTTAAAGAAGCGCATCCGGAAGTCCGCTTCATCATCCGGTTGAATCAAGAGAATCCCTTCGCTGCCTACCCCCGTGTTGCGGGCCATCACCGAGCGCATCCACTCGGGATTGCCGACGGGAAAGGATAATCCGCGATCGTCAACGACGATGAAATCGTTGGCGGCCCCGTGCATTTTATAGAATGGTATCTGCATGTTTGGTTTGTTGGGTTTGGATTTGACGGACCAAGACCGATAGCCTACCGTCTTCGCTCACCGACTTTCAAACTATATGAGGAAGACTATGGAACTGCAAAGCTTATTCGCGGAGCGCATTGGGGGCGCCACATTTGGCCAATCCACGGCCATCTACAAATTCGAAAAGATCAAGCGGGCCAAGGCCGCCGCGCGGGCGGCCCGTCCGGATGTTGAGTTGTTGGATTTTGGCGTCGGGGAACCCGACCAAATGGCGCCGGCACCGATTCGGGAAGCGTTGAAACAGGCGGTGGACGATCCCGCGAACCGGGGCTATGCCGACAACGGTATTGCCGCGTTCCAGCAGGCGGCGGCAGACTATATGGCGTCCTTTTTCGGTGTTTCGGACCTCGATCCGGTCAAGGAGATCAATCACTGCATCGGGGCCAAACCGGCGCTGGCGATGTTGCCGCTTTGCTTCATCAATCCCGGCGAAGTCCTCATCACCACCGTGCCCGGCTATCCTGTGCTGGCCACGCATACCACCTATTTGGGTGGAGAGGTCTACAAGCTCCCGCTTCAGCGCGAGAACGGATTTCTCCCTGACCTGAGCGCGATTCCCAAGGACGTGGCCCAACGGGCCAAGTTGTTTTATGTCAACTATCCGAACAATCCCACGGGCGCCGCGCCGACCGAGGCCTTCTTTGACGAGTTGATTGCCTTTGCACAGGAGCATCAGATTTTAATCGTTCAGGATGCCGCGTATGCGACGCTCACCTATGGGCGGGACGGGTTATCGATTTTGAGTCGGCCCGGCGGCAAGGCGGTGGCCTTGGAGCTGCACTCGATGAGCAAGAGCTACAATATGACAGGGTGGCGTTTAGGGTTTGTGGCCGGGTCCGCATTGGCCGTGCAGGCGTTCGCCGAGGTGAAAGACAATGTCGATTCCGGTCAGTTTAAGGCCATTCAAGTTGCGGCTTGCACCGGCATTGCCGACCGCGCCATTGCCGATTCCATTCGCGCCCACTATGAGCGGCGGCTTGAGATGATGGTGGCGGCGCTGAAATCCGTCGGTTTTGCTGCGGAAATGCCCGGTGGCACGTTCTTCCTCTATACCGCTGCGCCTACCGGGGCAGGAGACCAGTCCTTCGCGAATGCGGAAGAGGCGTCGCAATTCTTGATCCGCGAGGCCTCGGTCTCCACCGTGCCGTGGGACGAGGCGGGTGCCTATTTGCGGTTTTCGGCCACCTTTGAGTCGGCGGGCGAAGCCGATGATCGACGGGTTGTGGATGAGTTGGCTGAGCGGCTGCGGGCGCTGGATCTGCGGTTCAATTAGTTGGCTCGGTACGGCGTGATCCGGCCTATGCATTGCGGTGGGGGCGGAGTTCCATGTCCTCATCGCCAAACAATTGATCCGCGTCGCGCAGCATCCGTTGGAGAATAAAACCCGTGCTGGCCTTCACCCTGCGCAATTCGTCTGCGAAGAAGCCGTAGGTGGATGCGTGAAACCGGTCCGGTTCCACCTCCAGCTCAGCGAAGCTGTCGGAAATGTAGTGAATGTAGCGTTGGCGGTCGGACAGGCCGTAGATGAAGATCGGCGGGTAGAGTTCGTACATCAGTAGCCAATTCTTCGCCATCCGCCCCACGCGTCCGTTGCCGTCGACAAAGGGATGGATGCGAATCAGCTCGTGGTGCAACCAGATGCCTCGCAACAGTGGATGCTTGATTTCAGGTAATCTTTCGAAGACCTCATCGACGAGACCGGGCACAAACCGGGGTTCCGGTGCCAGGTAGCGGCCGACTTGCACGAGTGTTTGCCGATAATGATTCGCATGGCGCGCCGCTGCGTCGGGGGCCACGGTTCGGAACAGGCGAAATAGATCCAATGGATTTTGAATGCAGCGATTGACTTGGATTTCCGTAACCATCATCTCCATGGCGTGCTGCAGGTGACCCAAATAGGCGCGGGCTTCCTCCTCGGTTTGTGCCTCTTGTTGCGCATTCTTGAAGCCCAGCACTTGCCGTAGATGTTCGATCGCCTCGATATAGCGCTGCAAAAGGGAGGCGGCCTGAATATCGGGGCTGAAGACCAACATCCGGAAGATGGTCTTCATGTCGGATTGAATATCATCCATTAGCGGAAATTCCGCAGGTACAAGTTCAGGTGATAGAATTTTCATAAACGCCTTTCGAAATCCTCGTTACGCACTTAGACGCGGCAAAGGTCCCGGCGTTCATGGATGTAGAAATCCGTCCAATCCTGAAATCCGCGGCAGCGAATGGCAAGCCAGCTGCGGGTCTCTATGATTCGCGCTGATTCGATCAGGCTAGGCATCGCCCGGAGCATTTTTCAGTTCCGCTGTGGCTTCGGCAATGGCTTCAGATAAACGATGCTCGTCCCGTACGTCCGCTAATTTCTCTTCTACAGCCCGCTCCACATAAAGCTCCTGGTTCAGTCCCACAAACAGGGCATAAATGATTAAGAGCAAGACAAGGGTGAAGGGGAGTCCCGTACTAATGGCGGCCGTTTGTAAGGCACTTAATCCACCGCCGAGCAAGAGGACCGCAGCCACAGCACCTTCCATGATGCACCAAAAGATGCGCTGGGGAACCGGCGATTCGAGCTTGCCGCCCGAGGTCAAGTGGTCAACGACCAACGAACCGGAATCCGAAGAGGTTATGAAGAAGACCGACACCAACACGATGGCGACCAACGACAGCAATCCGGAGAAGGGAAAATGGCTGAACATGGCAAACATGGCCGTCGCCACATTTTCCTGCACCGCTCCGACCACGTCTGCCACACCACTGGCCTGCAAGGATAGAGCCGCTCCTCCGAACACAGACATCCAGATAAACGACAACAGTGTCGGTACCAGCATCACGCCCAGAATAAATTCCCGTACCGATCGTCCCTTCGATATCCGGGCAATAAACATGCCGACAAACGGCGACCAGGATATCCACCACGCCCAGTAGAATACCGTCCAACCGCCCTGCCAGTTCGTATCCTTGAAGGTTTCCGTCCACATGCTGAGCTGGGCCAGATTCGCGATATAGAATCCCAGGTTTTGAGTGAACCCGCTGAGGATGTAGACGGTGGGTCCGACGATGAGGACAAAGAGCATGAGTATCGCGGCCAGGCCCATATTCCATTCGCTCAGGCGTTTAACGCCCGCATCCAGTCCGGCCATGACCGAAATGGTTGCGACGCCGGTTATCACGACAATTAAGGTCACCTGCATTTGGGTGCTGATTTGGATGCCAAACAGGTAATTCAGGCCGGCATTTACCTGAGCGACGCCGAGTCCGAGCGAGGTCGCCAATCCCATCAAGGTGGCGAGTACTGAGAGAATATCGATGATATTGCCCCAGGTTCCGTGAATGCGGTTGCCCAGCAAAGGATAAAAGATGGAACGGATGGTGAGGGGCAAACCGCGGTTATAGGCGAAGAACGCCAAGCCTAGCGCCACAATGGCATAGATAGCCCACGGATGCAGCCCCAGTGAAAGAACGTAACGCCCATTGCGGCCTGGGCAGCCTCGGCGCTGTGCCCGGTTATCCCATTGAACATTGGTGACGGTGAGTCGTAATGGAACATCGGTTCCCCCACACTCCAAAACATCAGACCGATCCCCATACCGGCGCTCAATAACATGGCAAACCATGCCGGCGTGGTAAATTCGGGTTGGGCCTTTGCGCCGCCAATACGAATGTCCCCAAATCGGCTAAACGCAAAAAATAAGGCGGCCCCGATAAAGATATTAGCCGAGAGGATAAAAAACCATCCGAAAGATCCTGATATCCAAGCCAACGCAGCGGAGCTGGTGGCCTCCGCCTGCGTTTGAAACATTAAGGTAACCACAATAAAGATCGCGAGAATGGCTACGGAAATAAAGGTTACATGCGGATGAATATCAAATCCGAATCCGCTCCAATTCCCTTCGCCCGGCTCTTTCGCGTCCGCGTCATCAAAAAATGTGGCCGTCGGACGAATTTGCAAACCGCGAAACTGCTCGCGTTGCTTGATGGCTTTTTCGCGGGCCGCCTTCTCGGCTTGTTTAAGTTTACGCGCCAGGGAGCGCTTGGAAGCGGCCTCTTTGGGGTTGACCTCATGGGACATGTCAGGGTCTCCTTCCTTTCTAGTTCGTGTCGACCAGCCGCTCGCGAGACACAGGCCTGCATAAAATGCACCCCGATCTATCGCGGCGGGCGAAAAATGCGCCGAAGAGCGCTGATGGTCCGCGCAGGACTAATGCCCCCGACCATGGCACAGGTTGTACAGACTGACAACCCCTCAATTTTCTCGAACCAGGGCAGGGGCGCATCTTTGAATATGTTCATTTGCGCAAAACCCGTAAGTCAGGCATTCCTGCCTGACTTGAGCAAGGGGCGTACGTGTGTGGTTTCAGCGCAGCCCCTTGGTCTCTTCTGAATCCGACCACGTTCTTTTGATTGCGCGGGTCAGGCAGGAATGCCTGACCTACTGGCGTGTGGGCATCCATTTGCACAAAGTCGCAGATGCGCCTTAGGGCAGACACATCCACATTATGGTTATACATTCGGTGTTTTACGGGAGGGGATGCGAGATGCTCTTGATTGCCGTAGCATGTTTACAGGGGCGCTTGCGGATAGGCTCAGTGCCGTCACGGTGGTCAGAATCACTGCCATACCGAGCACTTGTAGTGCAGCGATGCTTTCGTTGAGGACGACCACGCCGAACAAGGCCGCCGTTACCGGTTCGACCAGCGCAACCATTGCGGCCACCGTGGGTGCCGT
>SKLK01000133.1 GCA_007123265.1 Kiritimatiellia bacterium | reverse complement strand
TACTGGGAGGATATTCTCGCTTTTCGTGAAGGGGGCTCTGAATTAAGCGGTCGATCGGCGATTTCGGTATTATCCCGACTAATTGTTGAGGCGGATGCGGTATGCGCTGTCTGCGATGTCGCGAAGGGTCTGCACCAATCGTTGATGGGGGCGATCAACGATGGAGACGAGTCCCACACCAAAGTTCTCCCCATCACGGCGACCGGTAACCGGCTGGTCGGCCCATGCGAACCAATGCGCGCCCACGATGTCCGGATGCCGGAGCGCCTCATTAAAATAGGTGCGCATCAGGTCCGCCTGATTGCGGGCATCGGCGGCCATGCGTAGACCACGTCCCCAATGGCCAAAATCCGTTACGCCGAAATGGAACTCGCCGATCAGAATCGGTCGACTGACTTCGGTCTCCAGCTTGAAATTAGATAATCCATACTCATAGACATTGACGCTGATGGCATCCATATAGCGGGAAGCGACCCGCGTGATGATCGGGTTGAGCGTATGGAACCGGCAGCCGAGATAGAGGTGGTTGGGAAAATACTGCCTCACCGTATCGCGACTGATCCGGAAGTACGCCTCCGCGAATTGTTCCATGATGGCGGTGATGTCCGCCGTGTACTCGGGGGTCGGTGAATCCAATGCTTGGATATCCGCGAAATCCGTGAAATCGGTACCCCACGCTTCATTTAGCTCGGCTATCGATTCATATCGTTCCCGCAACTGTGTCAGCGCGGCTCTACGCGCATGCAGTTGCGAGGGACTGTTGATAATGGCTTCGCCTAGTGCGATCCCGTTATTCCACGGCAATTCATTGTGGATAAATATTCCCACCAACCACGGGTTTTCGGCATGGGTTTCGGCCAAGCGGGAGAGCAGTCGCCCCAATGATTCTTCAAAGTGCGGATTGTAGGGGTCGACCATGCCGCGAATGGGGCCAATCCAGGTAGTAAAAGGATGGAGTTGAATGGTGAAGGGGACTTCGCCCGTCTCAAATAGCGCTCTTCTCGACCAGGCTCCGACGGTATTCAGGCCCCATTCCCTCATCCGTCCGACCGTGACATCAACGTGGTGGGATTCCCAATCCGTTTTGCCATATTTGCGGATCAAATTCTGTTGATGAAAATTGACTTGCCCGCTCAGGCCCTCCGGGAACAAGGACTCCCGTCCAGCGACCTCCGTGGCTATGCCGCCAGCCATTGTGTTGGCCCCAATCGACCAAAAGAGGTGACCTTCTGGATCGATGAGCCACCAGCGCCCATCAATTTTTTCTACGCGAAAGAATTCAGACGCGTCATGGCGGGCAGCGCCCTTGTATCCACCGAACCGGCTGCGCTGCGGTCCGAAATCAGTGAATTTCGCTGCTCGTGCCAAGTCCTGCTCGGCATCGGCGCGGAGCTCCGCCTCGCTGGCCACCTTGCCTTCCCAGTCCTGCCAACGTAATTGGCCTAATATATCGACAACCGGGAAGTCGAATCGATCAAGTAGCGTCGGATCCGATGTGTAGGCCTCGGTTCCAAACGGATGACTGATATGAATGCGCTGTCCTTGCGCAGCGCCTGCCCAGTCAATCTTTACACGGACGCGGGTAAACACATCGTGCTCAACATATTCCCAATGGCGATGATGCCCACCGGGCATCCCATACAGATCACCAAACGTTTGGACCAATGGATGATCGCCCGGTAGGGCCGGCCGGGTAACCAGTACATTCAGCCGTGCATCTTGTCCTCCGGGTCGGAGAATAAACCGCCCATTCAGGCGCACCGGCCATTTACCCGTCTGCTCGCCTTCGCCGGATACCAGGACATCCAGTACCGCGTCGGAATGGTTGTCCAGCCGGACGCCTAGGTACATGAACGTCGCCAGGTCCAGTGGCTCCGCCTGCAGGTCAAACGTAACCATCGTACTGCCACGTTGCTCGTCTATCACCAGCACGATTTCCGCATCGGACTCACGCAGGAGCGTCACTGATCCCGAAGCGGAAACTTGAACCTGTTCGGTTGCCTTCATGTCGCCCCCTACTTCCTTTGCCAGGGTGGTCAAATTGGCGCTGGTCGTGAGAATAATGAGGAGTAACGCTTGCCAGACGCGGAAGAGATGCCGAGCGCGGCCTTGATCCGGGCAATGGTTTTTGTTTGCACGCATCATGATATCGTTTATTCGCGGGCGGGCACTTCGAATCGGTAAGCGGTCATGCTCTCAAAGGTTTCCCCGGGTTGCAGAATCGTGTTGGGGAAGTCGGCTTGGTTGGGGCTGTCCGGGAAGTGCTGCGTTTCGAGGCAGAAACCGCCGTAGGGTTGATAGGGATGTCCGCCTTTTCCGATTAATCGGTCATGGAGTTGGTTGCCCGTGTAAAGCTGGACGCCGGGCTCGGTAGTGGAAACGATCATCTCGCGCCCGCTCTGCGGCTCCCGCACGCGGGCCACCTCGCGGAGCGCGCTAGTTGGGTCAGGGCGTAGACAGAACGTGTGGTCATAGCCCCCCGCAAGTCTAATCTGCGCATCTTGTGACTGGATGCCGTCGCCGATTCGTCGCGC
>SKLK01000193.1 GCA_007123265.1 Kiritimatiellia bacterium | reverse complement strand
AGGCGTCACCCGCGACCGGCTGGTGGCAGAAGTGCATTGGCGCCAGCACCGGTTCGAGCTGATGGATACCGGCGGCTTGGACGTGCCGGGCAAGAACCTGTCGACGGATGTGATTTCGCAAGGGATCAAGGCGCAAGTGGATGTGGCCTTGGCCGACGCGCCCTTGGCTCTATTGACCGTGGATGTCACGGCCGGGGTGCATCCGCTCGATCTGGAGGTGGCGCAATGGCTACGCCGCCAAGGCCGGCAAGTGTTGGTGGTGTGCAACAAGACCGATCACGACGGCTTACTTCACGCCACGGCCGAGTTTGAAAAGTTGGGATTTCCAGTTTATCCCGTCTCCGCGCTGCACAACCGAGGCACGGAAGCGTTGTTGACGGCGATTGTCAAACACTTACCCGACACAGAGAATCCGACCCTGGCCGATCCCCTCAAAGTGGCGATTGTCGGGCGCCCGAACGTCGGCAAATCTTCGTACCTGAATCGCCTATTGCGAAACGACCGATTGATCGTCTCGAACATTCCCGGCACCACCCGCGACAGCATCGAAATACCGTTCACAGTCGGCCACGGCCCGCAAGCACGGGCCTATTTATTGATTGATACCGCCGGCATGCGCCGCAAAGGGAAGATCAAAGACATGGTCGAGCGATTCAGCTTGATGCGGGCGGAAAAAAGCATTTCCCGCGCCGACGTCGTCCTCATGGTACTGGATGCCGAGCAGGGGCCAACGGCGATGGATAAAACCATCGCCGCGAAGATCATCGATCAACGCAAGGGCATGGCGATTATCGTCAACAAGTGGGATTTGGCGGAGGCGGGCGGGGTCACGCAACGGGCCTACCAGCGGGCGTTGGACGAGGCGCTGCCGTTTCTGGGCTATGTCCCGATCGTCTATTGCTCGGCGCAATCCGGATACAACATCCGCAAGACCATCGACGTGATTGATCATGTGGCCGCACAGGTCAATCAAACACTCGGTACCGGGCTGTTGAATCGCGTCCTGCACGACGCCCTGAACCGGGTGCAACCCACCGTGGTGGGCAATCGCCGTCTGAAATTGTATTATGCCACCCAGGTGGGCACGCGACCGGTACGGATTCGATTGTTTGTGAACGAACCCCGTTTAGCTCTACCGGCCTACAAGAGTTACCTCACCCGCATGCTGAGGAAAACCTTCGGCCTCGATGGCGCACCGATTATCCTGCAATGGAAGGGCAAAGAAAACGCCAAGCGCGGGGAGTAATGTAAAGGACAAACAGGGCCGTGCTGGACGAGGAAGAAGGGGCGAGAGTGAATTTTGTCTACTCCAAGCATGCGTTGAAAGAGATGGGACAGCGCCGCATTTCTCGCGACATAGCCGACGAGGTGCTTCGGAATCCGGAACAGATTGTGAATGAACATTCCCGGAGGAAATGCTATCAATCAAGGGTATATTGTGACGAGGGCAAGCTGTTTTTATTGCGTGTAATCGTTGATGTTGCAACAGAGCCCAGTGTTGTAATTACGCTGTACCGAACGAGCAAGATTTCAAAGTATTGGAGTGCATCATGAAAGTAACGTATGACCCGGAAGTTGATGTCCTGCGGATTCTGCTGCAAAGCGGTTCAGTTGAAGAAAGCGACGAAAGCAAACCCGGAATCATTCTGGATTACGACAAAGAAGGCAACGTTGTCGGAGTAGAAATACTCGATGCCTCCCGCCGCACCGATAATCCACGGTCTATGGAGTATGCCATCACACAGCCTGACCATCAGCCTGCCGAGGTTCGCGAACAAAAAGGACCAACGTATTCGGCGGATGCCCACTCCTCGAAGAATGACGAACGATAAACAGGCTACAAGCTAATCGCGCCTGCGACCCTGAACAAGAATAAGCGCGGGAGGAAGATGTTCACCACGAAGTGCACGAAGGATCAAGTTTAATGCCTTGCACATGAACTCAAGCTGAATGGTGTTGCATTGACGTTACAGCAAGCGCTGCCGGTTAGAATTCGATTGCTGGCCCAGCTCGACATACATTACAGAGCGTATCAGTGCCAATTTCCTACAGATCATCCCGAGGGTTCGCCCTCGCGTGACGGGATCGGTGGGACGAACTGCGGAAAATCGTAAGGAAAGTCCAAAGCGGCGCGCAGCGCCGCAGTCCAAAGGAACCGTTTAAGCGCCTATGAAATGTGCCGCTCGGCGACGCTTTGGATGATGGCCATACAGGAGCAGTTGCAGCGAACCCAGTATCGGATCAGGATCGGTCCACAGCCCCAGCCAAGGCGCGGAGCCATTGCTGATGGAGACTGTTTTTCACCACGAAGGGCCGCGACGAGGGAATGATGTCCCCTTCGTGCTTCATCGCGCCCTTCGTGGTGAAGATCTTTCTCCAGCCCCTCCGTGACGCATTTTCTCTGCCCCTAACGCCTCTCACGCTTTGTCGACAAAGGTTCCGACAAAGCTCACGACAAAGGGCCTTTCGGAGGAGCGACCCGCCCGTTTACCGCTCGATTCAGCATCGCATTGCGGGCCGCGGACGGGGTGTGATAGGCTGT
>SKLK01000224.1 GCA_007123265.1 Kiritimatiellia bacterium | reverse complement strand
TCAGGATGATAGCCAGATCGATCATCAATTTTACGATCGGATCTGCCCCGAAACCGGTATCATGAGCGCCCGAGAAGGCAACCGCTGTGGACGGAAAGAGAAACAGTGCACCACATCCCATCAGTAGGAGGCGGTACAGACGCTTAGATTCGTGCCGGTACGCTTTCATCCTTCGGTTTGAGGGGGACGATCACGCTACGCCACCCAAATCCCCCAGCGCTATGGGCGCTGGGGGGGTAACTAGACAGTACGGCGACCCGCTGTTTAGGCGGCGTCCTCGTCATCCACAAAGGGATGCGGGATCAGCTCCGTATATTCGTCAACATTGGCGCCGTTCAAGCAACGGTCAATAATCTTGCGCCCAACCGGGTGCAAGTCCTCATGATCAAATTGCGTAAGTTGTTGTTTGAAGAAATCGGCTAACTGAGCGGCACCCTGATCGTAGGCTTCGGGTCCAACCTCCCGTTGCAGGTCCACCTGCAAGAGGATGGCCGGAATGCTCTGTCCTTCGACGGTGATACTCTTGAGGGCATAGCCTAATAAGGGGCAGCGAGCGGCCACGACTTGCTCCTTGTGGAACAAGGCTCCCCCGCGCCGCGCGAGGTACTCACGCGCGATCCACTGGGGCATAAAACTAGTTTCCCAAGCGCCAATGTGCTGATTGGGGCAGAGAATATAGCGAACCTTGGGCGTATCCATAATTTGGGTGAGCAATAGATTGGCCTGATCGACCATGCGCCCAGTGGCAAATGGCCAGTAGGAACCGACCCCTTCCGAACTCATGCCTTCCGTTTCCACAATGCTGGGATTGGCATGTCCACGGGGGGCGACCAAGCGCCAGAGCCATGCAAGCGCCGGCGGCAACAAGTGGAAAACACCGATGATGCCGTAGCTGGGTTTTTCCCGGGTACAGGGAGGCGTGCGCACCCCGAAACTACGGATATCCACGGATACCGCACCGTGGACAATGTCCGGCACAGCGGTGCGCGGAATCACGACACGCGGATTGGGACAAGGCACACCCGGTTCGTCCTCAATATGATCCCAAATCAGCGCGGTACTGTCGGGTTTTGCCTCAACGTTGAGGAACAGGAGCGGCTCAGAAGGATGAATCGTCATCTCTTCCAAATGCGGGTCAATCCCGTAATGCGTGATGTGATTGACGCGGACAAACCAGCCCTGCTCGGCATCCATCAGGGTCAATTTTCCATTCTGCCGACTTAATGAGGGGTGGCAGAGCGCCATGTCATCGGTTACCGGTCGCAGTTCACAGTTGCGAGGCAGGACGACGGTTCGGCGTTCACCGGACTGGATATTGCGTCCCAACAAGAGACTACCGTCACGATCGCGGTGAACCTGTTCGAGCATCTCGCTCTTACCGCCGCCGCTGGCCCCTTCGTGCATGATCGTGACCTTGTTTTCATAGGGCGTAATCACTTGCACCGTCGAACAATGGGCTGTGACCCATTTTTCCCGCTCGCCCAGCGAGAGGAGTACACCGTAGATCCCTTTCTTGGCGCTGGGGCCGGGATAGAGGTTGTAGCTGAACAGTTCATGCAGGTTTTCGGCGCGGTTATGTACCACCATTTGTTTTCCGTCAAAATGGGTATGCCGGAATACTGGTGCGACATAGATTACTGCGCGTGGCGCGAAATTGTCGGGCATTTCGTCCTGGGCCAGAATCCCTTGCAGCAAGGCCAGACCCAGCGCAAAAAAGCCGGCATTGGAGGGCGCCACAACCAAGGCATCGGAACCCTTACCCGGTTCGCCGGCGAAGAAGGGAAACAGCGCTAATTCTTGGGTTTTGAGCCAATCGAAGGTCTCTTGCCGCAATGCGGAAAAATCATTTCCGTAGCGATCCCCATAGCGCGGCTTGTCGGTTGGACTCTCGTCCGCGATCACCATGGAGTCCGGATCGCGTCGGCGCATGTAGGGCTCAACATAGTTGGCGGCAATACCGTTCTTGACGCGGCTGACCAAGGCTTCAACCACGCGTCCCTTGCCCGGTACGTCGTAGGCCACTTCATGAACGCCGTTCACGGCGTCACGAACGGCCAGATCAAGCAGGTCGGCCTCGTTGCGCGCTACCAGATATTTTGGGCAGGCTCGCAGTACCTCTTCAAGTTCGGCAGGTAAATGAAATTCAATGTTGGCCAGTTTCATATAGGTTCTCCGTTTGTTGAGTTGGCAATCTAGATAGAGTGTAATGCTCTGTCAAGCGCTGGCCATGCGGATTCGTCTTTGGCCTTCTACATACAGCTTTCTACTGATCCAAGCATCCGTGGCGGCGTAGGTGATTTGGGTGTCCGTCAACTTTTTCCGGCTCCAATTGGAGCATTGGGCTTTTTTTGATATCCGAAATCCGAACAGGGCGGCAGCCAGCCCGCGTAGTCCCTGATTCTTGATCCGCAAGGTCTTGGCAAATTCTTCCAGACCGACGAACCCGGCCGGCTCGAAGGGGTCCAATTCGCGCAGTTGTTTCAGGTCAAAGTCCAGCGCCACGCCGGCCTTGATGATGTTCGGATCGCCCAGGACCTCCTTCAACGGGGC
>SKLK01000055.1 GCA_007123265.1 Kiritimatiellia bacterium | reverse complement strand
GGGCTGAACCACCGCGTACTGGCGTCCAACGAACTGGCCAATCCGAACTATGCGAACAATCCTTCGCAGCGGTGCTACCACTGCAAAACCGAATTATACAGTCTGTTACGCGAACTGGCCGATACCGAAGGCTACACCCACATTGTGGATGGCACGAACGCCGATGATGTCGGCGATTTTCGCCCGGGCCGCAAGGCCGCCCACGAACAGCGTGTGACCAGTCCCCTGCAAGAGCTGGGCTTCACCAAGGCGGACATCCGCGACGCCTCACGGCAACTTGGGCTCGAGACGGCGGAAAAGCCGGCCTTCGCCTGCCTCGCCTCCCGCTTCCCGTACGGCGAAAAAATTACTGCGGAAGGCCTTCAACGAGTCGAGACCGCCGAGAACATCGTCCGCGACGCCGGCTTCACACAGGTACGCGTGCGCGTGCACGGAGAGTTGGCCCGGATCGAATTGGATGCAGACGAGATTCAGCGATTCGCCGAACCGGCCGTGCGGCAACCGATCCTTGCCGGGTTGAAAGCGTTGGGCTACACCTATGTCACCCTCGACCTGCAAGGTTTCCGATCGGGCAGCCTGAACGAGGTCTTTCTACGCGCCACGCTATGAATTTGATCCTGATTGCTCCAGAGGAAGTGGGACCGAAAGGCGAGGTGACACTGGGCGGACGCCGCGCGGAACATGTGCGCACCATCTTGCGCGCCAAGGCGGGTCAATCGTTACGGGTCGGTCAACTGAATGGCCCCACCGGCACGGCTATGATCAAATCCGTCGATCCGGACGCGATCGCCTTGCGATGCGTCTTCGGTGCCGACCAACCCGCACCCCCTCGCATCGACTTGTTGCTGGCTCTGCCCCGGCCCAAGACGATGAAAAGACTATGGGCTCCGCTGGCTTCATTGGGGGTACGGCATCTCATCCTCACCAATGCCGAAAAAGTGGAGCGGTTTTATTTCGATTCGCACGTACTGGACGCCGCGTTCTATACCGATCTCCTGCAAGAAGGGTTGGAACAGGCGATGGATACCTGTATGCCCACGGTCCATATCCATCGCCAATTCAAACCGTTGATAGAAGATCATTTGCAGGCCTTATGCCCCGCGAGCACGCGACTAGTGGCCGATCCCGGCGCCAACGAGCGCATCGCTGAACACCTGGACGGGAACACACACGAGCGGATTCTGTTGGCGGTGGGACCCGAAGGTGGCTGGTCCGCGTTTGAGCGGGAACTCCTGCAAACGCACGGTTTCAACGCCGTCAGCATGGGCCCGCGCACGTTACGCACGGACGTGGCGTGTATCGCCTTGCTGGCGTTGGCCAATCAGGCCCTGGCTTAATCGGCGGGTTGCGCCAACTGCTCAACAAACCCGCGCACCATTCGGCCCGTGACCCAGCGGCGGTATTCCGCCGTGGACCGGATGTCGGCAATCGGGTGGATGCTGCTCGATACTTTTTGCTCCAGCTCATTCAGAACGGTCGCGTTTACCGGTTGCCCCACGATCCATTTTTCGACATCGCGTAACCGGATACACGTTGCTGCAATACTGCCGATCGCCACTTTAAACGATTCGACCACGCCATCGACGATACGCCCCCGGCAACTGCCCATCACCTTGGATATGGCCTGCGCCTGTCGCGGTCCAAGCTTACGCCAGATCTCACGCTCGCCCGCCGCGATCTTCGGCAGCACAAAGCGAACAATGATTTCATCGGGCTGCATCGCAGTCTTACGGTAGTCCGTCCAAAATTCGGTCACCGGAATACTACGCTCGCCTCGTACACTGGCGACCACGACCTGTCCGTCGGTAATCATAAGCGATGGTGCCAAATCCCCGGCGGGACTGGCATTGGCCACACTTCCGCCGATCGTCCCCATCGTTTGAATCTGGAAGCCTCCAATCGTAGCGGCCGCATCCACCAGCGACGGCAGACCGGCCTGCACCACCGCCGAGCGCCGAATCGCCATATGGGTGACCGCCGCGCCCAACACGACATCCGTCCCGGACGCTTCAATTGTGTGGAGCTCGGGCAGGTGTTTGACGCTGATGGCCCGTTGCGGCATCGGCAATACGCCGGACTCCCATTGCACCATCAAATCGGTTCCTCCCGCCAGCGGACGGCCACGGGTCTTCTCATCCGCCATCAACGCCAACGCATCGGCCAACGTTTCGGGAAAGGCGCAATCGACTTCTTCAAATGTCTTAGGGGCTGCAGTACTCACGATGCGTTATCCTTTCGATTCAGACGGCCAGCGTTCGGCGGCCACCTGAATGGCCTCGACAATCTTATCGTATCCCGTGCAGCGGCAGATATTGCCGGCATGCGCCTCACGAATGGCCATGGGATCCTGCGATGGATTTTGGCTTAACATCGCATAGGAGGAGACAAGCATGCCAGGGATACAAATGCCACATTGGGCCGCACCTTTCTCCTTGTACGCCTCCTGCAATACGCGCCCGCCCGGCGTCCGTTCCAGCCCCTCGACCGTCGTCACCTCGGCGCCATCCGGGACTTGTCCGGCCGCCAGCAGGCAGGACAGCACCGCCTCCCCGTTGACG